>CAZOZU010000201.1:0-4724 GCA_964584355.1 uncultured Rikenellaceae bacterium | reverse complement strand
GGAAGAAAGAGATGGCAGAACTTAACAAATATATGGTCCAGAAAGACAGAGAGAGGATACAAAATTATATTGAGAGGAAAGGAATCGGGATGACAGAATCAGAGGCCGGATTATGGTACCAGATAAAATCAGAGGGGACTGGTGATTATCTTACAGATAATGACAGGATAATGCTGGAATATGAATGCTCACTTCTTGATGGTACATTTTGCTACTCTTCGCAGGAATCAGGACCGAAAGAATTTATTTTAGGCCAACGGGACTGGATCATGGACTCAGAATGCTTAAACCGGGAGGTGAAGCAATTTTTATTATTCCTCCATTTCTGGCTTACGGTCTCATAGGTGATGGAGGTAAAATTCCGCCACGGGCAATAATTATTTATGATGTTTCAATTCATCCGCAAAATTGACCCATGGAACGATTTTTGATGCTTGGATATATATAAATTTATAATTCTGATGTTTAAAAATATTAAACTCATTCTGTTGGCAGTCCTTTTGATTGTGTCTGTAACATCGTGTCTCTCAACGAAAAGATTTGAAAAAGAGGAGGAGAGTCTTATACAGGATTATCTTGCAGAAAATCCTGATCTGGATTTTGAACTTAAACCCAGCGGATTATATTATCTTGAGATATTAGCCGGTACAGGACCTGCTATAGAGACACACGACACAGCCTTTATCTTTTATACTGCCAAATACCTTAATGAAAGAGTATACAGTACCAATGTTGGCACAACTGATACACTTATTGCTCCGATAAGAGAAGGATATCTTCATGAGGGAGTCGATGAAGGTGTATCATATATGAATGAGGGAGGGAAAGCAATGTTTATAGTTCCTTCATACCTGGGATACGGGCAGAGTGGCTATATTTTCCCGGCTTATACCCCTCTGCTTTATGAGGTTCATCTTGTGAAAATTGTACGAGGTATCTGAGTATACTGATTCTATTGTAAAACAAATATTACCGGTCTTTTTCTTAGATCAGGCACATTCTTTTTCCATTCTGATATTTTCATTGTTCTTATTGATTCTGAAGGCAATGTAATATCAGCGGCAATACATAATAAGCTGTTTTGATTACATACGGAAAGGATCGATTCAAGCATTGCCTGGTTCCTGTATGGTGTCTCCATGAATATCTGGGAGAATCCTTCATGCGCCTTTTTCTCCAGTTCTCTAAGTTTTGCTGCTCTTTCAGCCGGTTTCACTGGAAGATATCCGTTGAATGTAAAAGTCTGGCCGTTCATCCCGGAAGCGATAAGAGCCACAATGATTGATGAGGGACCGGCAAGAGGAGTTATGGTTATTCTTCTCCTGTGTGCTTCTGCCACTATCCTGGCGCCTGGATCTGCAATTCCAGGGAGCCCTGCTTCACTCATGAGACCAATGTCATTGCCATTTATGACAGGTTCAAGAAAATGATCTATCTCAGTGTCAGCAGTATGTTTATTAAGCTCGAAGAAAACAGATTCATCAATTGGGAAATGCCTGTCGATGAGCCTTAAAAACCTCCTGGCACTCCGCAGGTTTTCTACAATGAAGTACCTTAACTTTCTTGTGATTGTTAATACCTTGCCCGGGATAACATCTTCATAGTTATCTCCACCAAGGGTCACTGGTATGAGCCAGATCCTGCCTTTCACAGTTTTTTTGATTTCACCAAATATAGCAAATTAACACAGTATAATAAAAACATCTTTCCTGTTGGCTTTTATCTATTTTTAATATAGGTTTGCCGGATAATAGATCATAAAGTGAAAATAACTTTTCTGGGTACAGGTACATCCCAGGGTGTTCCTGTAATAGCTTGTGATTGTCCTACATGCCTTTCAAAGGACCCTCGCGATAAACGGCTTAGGACATCACTGCTTCTTGAAGCAGGAAATAATATTCTTCTTTTTGATGCGGGTCCCGATTTCCGTCAGCAAATGCTTCGGGAAAATGTGAGAAGACTTGATGCTATAATTTTAACACATGAGCATAAAGATCATATTGCAGGTATGGATGACGTCAGGGCATTTAATTATAAAAGCCAGGATGCAATAGATGTATATGCCGAGGAGAGGGTTCAGACAGCTATAAAGAGAGAATTTGCATATGTGTTTTCCGAAAAGAGATATCCGGGAGTACCGAAAATCAGACTTAACACTATACCTTCCTATAAATTTAAAATCAGGGATGTTGAAATAATTCCTGTGAGAGTCAGGCATATGGAACTTGAAATTTATGGATTTCGGGTAGGAAATTTTGCATATATAACTGATGCTAACTATGTGCCGGAAGAGAGTAAAGGGAAACTTATTGGTGTAAAATACCTGGTTATTAATGCATTAAGGAAGCAAAAGCACATTTCTCACTTTAATCTCAGTGAAGCAATTGACTTTATCAGGGAAATTTCCCCCAAAAGAGCTTTTTTAACACATATAAGCCATCAAATGGGTTTGCATGAACAGGTGTCTTCAGAGTTGCCGGCCGGCATTATGCTCGCTTATGACGGTTTGAGTCTGGAGTTTGATGAATGATCCTGGTACTATTTCTTCTTATAACCGTGAAGTAGCTTTTTCTGGTACCTGTTTGAAAAATAGTATTTATTTCTGCCCAACTGGGAAGTACTTACCTTTGAAGTCTTTGATTTCTTCCTATTATAGGGATTCTGTCGTGCCGTGGCACATCCCGTAAATATTCCGATCAGAAGAAATAATAAGAGACATTTTAATATTTTGACAGATTTAGACATTAACATATCAGGCTCTCTTTGATCTTTAAAAATATAAATTATTTGTTTAATAAAAAATGATTACTTATATACTGTTGTTAAAGTGAATAAATTCAATTTTTATTAGAGAATATGTTATGTTTTATGGCAAGATTTTTGTATTTTTCTCTCCGGTCGTTTAAAGAAATTGTATTAAGAAATTTCGTGTCATCTTATTTATGCTTAATAATAAATTGTTATCCGGAAAAAGGTTCCGAACTTGCCTGATATTTTTGGTATTATTATCGTATTCTGCTTTACCCCAGGCAATTATAAAAATAGAAATATCTGAAAGAACTGGGCTTATTGCAGAAAATATTATCCTGCACGACAGTACCTTACTTCATATTAACGGAAACAGACCTTTATTTAGTTTCCTTGCAGACGGAAAATATTTTCATTCGGCTGATAAGGAGGCTGTGATATACGATGATTCTTATGTACAGTTTTTTGATAGCAGCAGAATAAAAGTCACAACTAACATAGAGGAACATTCTGCCGTATCATGGACATCAGAGATACTCTTTGAGAATAACGGGACTGATACGGTTATCCTGAGTAACCTTGTTCCTTTTGGAGTAAATTCTTCATCAGTTTATATCACAGGGAATGGACCTCCTGATCTTGCACGGGCATACCTGTTCCGTCCGGGTTACCAGCCTGTTAGAGTTATCCTTCCTGATAACACATGGGAAATGGGTTATTCATCATTACGGGCAGATAGTGAGGATTATTCGGTCTGTGCAATTACCAGGCGTCAGAATACAGAAGGGGGTCAGAAGAGAAGATATGAGACAATATTACCCCCGGAATCTACAGTATCTTACATTATGTATGCTGAAGTATTCAGGGGAGAATGGCAGGAGGGACTTCGACTGATGTTCAGGGACAGATATCTTTATGACCTGGAAAAATTTGAGAATTCACTTTATGAACGTGAAGATCTTGCCTGGATAAAAGAGAGCTATCTAATGATATTACAAATGGCCTGGGACAGGGAGTTTTATGATCGTATGACTGGTAAATATACCTTCCCTGATGTGATCAGAAAAGGTATAGATCTTTTCGGTTATTATGACGTCTTTTGTATCTGGCCTACATGGCCCAGACTGGGTCTTGACCAGAGAAACCAGTGGGATATGTATCGCGACCTGCCCGGAGGAACATCACAGCTTAGAAACTTTGCAAATATGTCGCGGCTCTCCGGTACAAAATTCTTTATTTCCTATAATCCGTGGGATCAGAGTACAAAACAAGAAGATCATTTCAGGGGTATGGCAAGGATCATTGAAGAGACAGAGGCAGACGGAGTAGTGCTTGATACAAGAGGCAGCTCAAGCTATGAACTCCAGGCAGCAGCCGACAGCGTTAGAAAGGGCGTAATAATGTATTCCGAAGGAATGGCAATACCTAAAGATATGCCCGGAATAATATCAGGTCGTGTTCATAATGCCATCTATATGAGTCCTGAGCTGAATCTCAACAAGCTTATAAAACCTGATTTTTCAATATTCAGGGTTTGTGATGTAGGGGAGGATATCATACACCGCGAACTGGCAATAGCATTTTTTAATGGTTATGGTACTGAATTAAATATGTACCGACCCGGTGGAAGAAATGAATACTTCGACGCAGACCTTGAATTCCTGGCAAAAACAACCTTCATTCTGAGACAAAATAATGATGCTTTTCTCGACTATAACTGGACACCACTTTTAGAGACTGTCTTCGATAATATATATGTAAATCAATGGAAGTCAGGTGATAAGACTCTTTTTACTGTTTTAAATATGAGACCCGAAGGGATCAACGGAAAACTTTTTGAGGTAAACAACCCGGCAGGGAAACATTATGTTTCATTATGGAAGCACCAAAACCTTATCCCTGAAACAGAAAACGGTAAAAAGTTTATCCGGGCTATGGCAGACGGCTGGCATTCAATTTATTCAGGTACAAGGAAA
>CAZOZU010000200.1:0-4724 GCA_964584355.1 uncultured Rikenellaceae bacterium | reverse complement strand
CCCATACTCTGGTTACTTTACTGGAGAAAAAGTGACATTGCCATTAAGTGTAAAACATACACTTAATCCATGGGAATATAAGGTTTTTATACAATGAACAAATCTATTCCCTCCCTGATAACAAGTCTGCCGGGATTTGAAAAGATCTTTAATTTTAGTATTATTGCAAATCGTGATTTGTAATTAATAAATATTAAAAACTTAATATCATGAATATACCGGCAGATCTTTTGTACACCAAGGACCATGAATGGCTTCGTATTGAAGGAGATATGGGTTATGTTGGGATAACCGATTTCGCTCAGGGCGAACTGGGAGATATTGTCTTCATTGAAATAGAAACCCTGGGAGAGACACTTCAGAAAGAAGATGTCTTCGGAACCATTGAAGCAGTTAAAACAGTATCAGATATGTTTATGCCGGTAGGGGGAGAGATACTTGAAGTTAATCCTGCGCTTGAGGAATCACCGGAGGTTGTAAATAAGGATCCCTATGGGAATGGCTGGATGGTAAAGATTAAGATTACAGATCAGTCAGAAGCTGGTGATCTCCTTTCGGCAGAAAAATACAAAGCACTCTTATAGGGTTTTCTTGACTTCGACCTCCTTGTAACCTTCAATAATATCACCTGTCTTTATGTCATTGAAGTTCTGAATATTCAGTCCGCATTCGTAGCCGCTTGTAACTTCTTTGACATCATCCTTGAAGCGTTTAAGCGATCCTAGTTCTCCGGTATAAATAACAATTCCATCACGGATAATCCGAACCAGGGTATTCCTTGTTATCTTACCCTCTTTCATAAAGCATCCTGCTACTGTGCCAACTTTTGTTACCTTGAAGATCTCTCTGATCTCAAGAGTTGCAACGATCTCCTCTTTGACTTCGGGTGATAGCATACCTTCCATTGCTGATTTTATCTCCTCTATGGCGTTGTAAATTATTGAATAGAGGCGGATATCAATCTCCTCTTTTTCTGCAAGTTTACGAGCTGCAAGAGAAGGGCGTACCTGAAATCCTACTATTATTGCATTAGATGCGGCAGCAAGAAGTACATCTGATTCGGATATTTGTCCTACTGCCTTATGAATTATGTTTAGCTGTATTTCGGGAGTCGAGAGTTTTATCAATGAATCACTCAGGGCCTCCACTGATCCGTCAACATCGCCTTTAACGATGATATCAAGTTCCTGGAAATTACCGATAGCAATTCTCCTGCCTATCTCATCAAGAGTTATATGTTTCTGTGTACGCAGACCCTGTTCTCTCTGTAGTTGAGCTCTCTTGTTAGCAATATCTTTAGCTTCCCTGTCGCTCTCCATAATATTAAAATTATCACCTGCCTGGGGAGCTCCGTTAAGGCCGAGAATCAGAGCCGGGGTGGCTGGTCCTACCTCTTTTATTTTATGGCCTCTTTCATTATGCATGGCCTTAATATGTCCGTAAAAGCTTCCCGCAAGCATTATATCACCAACCCTTAGTGTTCCGGCCTTCACGAGTACTGTTACAGTGAATCCTCTTCCCTTATCGAGGGATGATTCAATTACCGTACCTATTGCAGGCTTATCAGGATTGGCTTTTAATTCGAGTAACTCAGCCTCAAGAAGCACCTTATCAAGAAGAAGGTCGATGTTTACTCCGTTTTTGGCCGATATTTCCTGCGATTGATACTTGCCTCCCCAGTCTTCAACCAGGTAATTCATATTGGCAAGTGCCTCTTTTATCTTATCGGGATTTGCGGTGGGTTTATCAATTTTATTAATAGCAAATACTATAGGAACCCCGGCTGCCGACGCATGGTTAATTGCTTCCACTGTCTGGGGCATAACTCCATCGTCAGCTGCCACTACTATAATAGCGATGTCGGTGATCTGTGCTCCACGGGCTCTCATTGCAGTAAAGGCCTCGTGTCCCGGTGTATCAAGGAAGGTAATTTGTCGTCCACCATCAATTGTTACTCCATAGGCACCAATATGCTGTGTGATGCCACCGGCTTCACCTGCAATAACATTTGTTCTTCGTATATAGTCGAGAAGCTTTGTTTTTCCATGATCGACATGACCCATTACCGTGACAATGGGAGAGCGTGGCTTAAGATCTTTATCTTCATCATCAACCTCACGGACTGCTTCCAGAAGTTCTGCACTGACAAATTCAACCTTAAAACCAAATTCATCAGCAAGAAGAGACATTGTTTCAGCATCGAGCCGTTGATTTATAGAAACAAAAAGACCAAGATTCATACATGTAGAAATAAGTTCGTTAGCGGGAATATTCATCATTATTGACAGTTCATTCACTGATACAAATTCAGTAACCTTCAGAATATTCTTCTGTTGTTGAATCAGATCTTCATTTTCCCGATGTTTCTGACTTATTGCGTCTCTTTTCTCCCTCCTGTATCTTGATCCCTTAGATTTACCTTTTGTTGTAAGTCTTGCAAGAGTCTCCTTAATTTGCTTCTGAACCTCTTCTTCGTCAACTTCAACCCTGACAGGTCTTTTCTTGATAACTTTCTTGCCGCCTTTTTCTTTCTTTTCACCCAGATCAGACTTCACAACAGAAACCTGGTCTTTATCCTTGCTGATTCTTTTTCTTTTCTTTTTCTTTCGTGAATCTGTATCACCAGCCTTTTTCTCCTTTTCACGCGATACTGATTTTCTTTTTTCTTCGGCGGGCAGGTTTATCTTTCCCACAACCGTAGGCCCCGATAATTTGTTGATGCCTGTTTTAAAGACTTCAGGAACACCTTCCATCTCATCAGTAATAACATCCTCATCAATTACTTTTGTCGTGGCTTCACCTTTTGATTCCGTAACTACCTCTTTTGTCTTTTCTTCACCTTTTTTTATTGTGTCTTCTTCTGTATCCTCTGCCTTTTTTTCTTTTTTCTCTTTCTTTTCAGTAGGAGTCTTTTCTATAGTATCAGGTTTCTTCTTTTTATCTGTTACATCAGCTTCTTCAGGCAGTCTTTCTTTCTTTTCAGCTTTACCGGTTTCTTCTGGTTTTGATGGCTCCCGGGTTTCCGTTTTTGCCACCTCTTTTTTTGTTGTTTTATCAAGGTCGATTTTTCCAACCAGTTTAATATCTGGCTTATTGATATCTGTTTTTATATCAACATTTTTCTGTAATCCCGTGGAATCTTTGACAATGATTTCTTCATCACGGTCACTCTCTTCAGGTTCCGGTTTCTCAGGAACATCCTCTATCGACAGAGTTTCTTTTTTCGCATGAAGATCTTTAAGGATAAGTTTTTCAGATTCTTTCTTTACACTTATATCAGTACTATACTCTTTCACAAGTAAAAGATAAGCTTCATGGGGAATTTTTGTGTTGGGATTTGACTCAAGGTCAAATCCTTTTTTATGCAGAAAATCTATTATGGTGGATATTCCCACATTAAATTCCCTGGCCGCTTTACTTAACCGTGTCGCTTTTATATCCTCTGTCATATATATGCCTTACCTTATATATTGAATTCAAAATAAACCAGTATTGTTATCAGGGTTATTAATCAAATTCAGCTTTCAATATATTTACTACATCCTTTATAGTTTCCTCTTCAAGATCAGTTCTTTTTACCAGGTCACTGATAGATAGATTGAGAACACTTCTTGCAGTGTCACAACCTATAGCTTTAAATTCATCGATGATCCATTCTTCAATTTCGTCACTGAATTCTTCAAGGTTAACATCCTCTTCATCTTCACCGCCCGGCTCCCTGTATACATCTATTTCATAACCTGTAAGCTGACTGGCAAGTTTAATGTTAAGACCACCTTTACCAATAGCCAGGGATACTTCACTTGGTTTTAGATATATCTCTGCACTTTTTGTCTCCTCAATAAGCTTGATTGATGTTATTTTAGCCGGACTAAGAGCTCTCTGGATGAAGAGTTGATTATTTGAGGTGTAATTTATCACGTCAATATTTTCATTTCGCAGTTCCCTGACTATACCATGTATTCTGGATCCCTTCATTCCCACACATGCACCTACCGGGTCAATTCTTTCATCATATGATTCTACGGCTACTTTAGCTCTTTCACCCGGGACTCTGACAATTTTCTTTATGGTAATCAGCCCGTCGAAAATTTCAGGCACTTCAAGTTCAAATAACCTTTCAAGAAATACAGGCGAAGTACGGCTTAAAATAATAAATGGTGTGTTGTTTCTCATTTCAACTTTAATAACCACAGCCCTTATTGTATCACCTTTTCTGAAATGATCGGAAGGTATCTGTTCGCTTTTCGGAAGGATAAGCTCATTGCCATCGTCATCAAGAACAAGTATCTCTCTTTTCCATACCTGGTATACTTCACCGGTAACAATATCACCTATCCTGTCCTTGTATTTCATGTAAATATTGTTCTTCTCAAGATCAAGAATGCGTGCTGTAAGGTTTTGTCTGAGCGACAGAATAGCCCTCCGGCCGAAATCAAGAAACTTAACCTCATCAGAAACTTCTTCACCGACTTCATAATCATCATCAATCTTTTTAGCTTCCGATAACGGAATCTGGGTTATCGGATCTGTAAGCTCATCATCATCCACTACCACCCTGTTCCTCCATATCTCAAAGTCACCCTTGTCGATGTTGACGATAATATCGAAATTATCAGCTGAACCATACTTCTTGGCAAGCATACCTCTGAAGACATCTTCAAGAACGCTCATCATAGTCGGGCGATCAATATTTTTGAGCTCTTTAAATTCTGAAAAAGTAT
>CAZOZU010000199.1:0-4753 GCA_964584355.1 uncultured Rikenellaceae bacterium | reverse complement strand
CTGGCCCTCAAGTCTTATATCTGCAGATGAGGCTCCGACAAAAATTATTACATTACCTGGTTCCAGTACAAATGAATCAGTGTCAGTATCCCAGTATGTAAGATCACTGGCTTTAAGAGGTATGGTAACATTTACAGTCTCTCCCTTTTTTATAAAGATCCTTTTAAAACCTTTTAGTGCTTTTACAGGTCGTTCTACTTTAGAATCGGGAAAACTGACATAAAGCTGAGCTACCTCATCGCTGTCGTAATTACCTGTATTACTGATATTAAAACTGACATTTACTGTTTGATTTTCTGACAACCGCTTCCTGTCAAGATTTAAATCACTGTACTCAAAATCAGTATATGATAGTCCATAACCAAATGGGAACAAAGGGTCATGTTGCAAGTACATATATGTTCTTCCGTTGCGTATATCATAATCGAGTATGGGAGGGAGCTGGTCAATTGAGGTAATCCAGGTCTGGACCAGTCGTCCTGCAGGGCTCATCTTACCGAAAATAACATTGACCATTGCACTTCCCATTTCCTGACTTGACTGGCTGATATGCAAAATCGCCGGCACATGCTCTTTTGACCAGTTAATCGAGTAAGGAAAGCTGGAAACCAGAACCATGATTGTCTTCGGATTGGCAGCCATAACTAGTTTTACCAGGTCCTCCTGTTCAATTGAAATAGCCTGACGGTCAATTGCTTCACGTCCGTCACTGGGAACATGGTTCTGTCCCCACGCCAAACCGTAGCTTAACGGATGGTTGCCGATACAAACTATTGCAACATCGCTTTCTTTTGCTGCAATAACTGCAGAATCAGCCTTATTGCTTTCGGCATACTTTACCGTAATACCATCCCCCAGTGCATTTTTGATACCGTTCAGTATACTTATTCTGTAAAGTGGGGTACCTGAATACCAGTCGGATATAACAGAGTTGGCTGCCGGACCGATAACTGCAACAGATTTTATTTTTTCCCTGTTAAGAGGGAGTGTCATATTTTCATTTTTCAGCAGGGTTATTGACTTTTCAGTTGCTATTCTGGCAAGCTCCCCGGCCTCTTTTTTTGTCCATGGTGCTGTGGTATCACTAACTCCGATATCAAAATATGGATTTTTTATTGGGTTATCGAGTAATCCAAGCTTCAGGAGAACCCTTAGATTTCCATATATTGCTTCTTCGATCTCCTTTTCTGAAACAAGTCCTTTTTCCAGTGCCTCAATTACTGAAGACCTGTAATCGTCAAGGAACATTGTTATCCCGGCCTTTATACATTCTGCAGCTGCTATTGGCAAAGAAGGATAGTATGCATGTGTAGTCAGTAATTGTTTAAACGCCCCTCCATCTGTTGTGATAATACCGCGTAATCCCCAATCCTTCATTGTTACATTCCGTAATACAGGATGAACAGTACAAGGTATCCCGTTATACTTGTTGTATGCAGCCATGTATGCCTGTGAGCCACCCTCAGTTACGCCTTTATAAAATGCGTAGGAGTAATATTCGCGGAACAATCTTTCATCAAAATCGGAGCTATTGAATGCCCTGTTGTTTTCATTGCTGTTAGCCAGGAAGTGTTTCATCAGGGATGCTGTCTTCCAGTAAACAGTGTCATCACCTTGAAGGCCTTTTACATAAGCAGTAACAAGTGTCCCGTTAAGAAAGGGATCCTCACCAAAACATTCTTCTGTTCTTCCCCACCTGATATCACGTCCCATATCTGCATTTGGTGCAAAGACAATCATTCCAGCTGTACCAAACTTAGGGTTCTGGGCCAGGTAGCGGCATTCGGTCGCCTCCCAGTCAGCTACCCTCTGTAGCAATTCTGGATCCCATGTATGTGCCAGACCTATTGCCTGAGGAAATGTTGTTGTAGGTGAAGCTTTTGGGCCTCTGACAGCCCAGTTAGCCGGGCCGCTGTAAGCCAGACCATGTAACCCTTCGATAACACGGGTACCCTTGACTCCCAGACGTGGAACAGATATCATCGGAGCAAGGCAGTTGACTTTCTCTTCAAGAGTCATCAACGAAATAAGATTCCTGATGCGAAGATCTTCCTGCAGACCGGTATCCTGAAAAGGATAGGTTTGTCCGTATGTGAGTAGTGGCACAAATATTATACAAACAAACAGATAGCTGATTGGATTGGATTTTCTTTTCATAATTTTTCTGTATCAAAACAGAAAAATAACCAAATATTTCCAATCGACAATAAATGGTTGATTATTACCGGAGATCAAACTGGTAAGAGACTGTTTTTCCCTGTCAGAATATTACTAATTTATCCTGATGGTTTTCTTTAATAATAATTTGTCACCCTGTGCAGTAATGCCCTGGATATCTAACACATAATCACCAGGCAGGTCAGAAGCCCAGAATTCAATTGTTATTTTGTCTTCTATATCTGGTTTAACCGAGGGAGCCCAGAAGAGTGTATTTCTGAAATCGGGTATTCTGTTTTGCTTTGATTCACTTGCGGAATAATCGGGGGACAGGAAGTTGCTTACAGATTCGGTTATCCTGTAGGGCAATCTTACTGCATGGTCAGGAAGCTCTACATTGCTGAAATCACCTGCCCTTGTTATTATATTAATAATCCCGTAAAAGAAAAAATCACCTATGAAATATGCCTCCTTCACAACATCAATCTGCTCCACAAAATCAGGATCGAGACCGGCAATAAGTGCAGGATCATTAACCAGCACACCGTCAATAAAAAGTCCGGGAGGCTTATTATATGTTCTGCCCTCAACTAAATCATATATTGAAATCTCATATTCATTTTTTCTCTCTCTCATTGTAACTCCAGGCATAAGTTCAAAAAAGACCTCATGCATCACGGGGAGTTTTATATAATCATCCATTATTAATTCAATATCAGGCTTTCCATAAAACCGTTTTATTTCCGGATGATCAACAGTCTGTCTTACTGTGCTCCCTATATTTGATGACTCATATATTTTTGCAACCTGATAGTGTGCAGCAAGATCGGATACATATCCCGGGATATCTCTTTCCGGAAAATCTGTTTCTCCAAATGGATATACAATGTCTGAAAATGATGATTCCATTCTTATAGAGTTATCCTCGACCACTAATTCAGGTTGAATTATTAAGTCGCTCACATCATTGGTAACCGGTATTCCAAATATGAATTTACCAGCACTATCGGTTAATGCATATTGCAATGTAGCTTGTTTAGAAGGAGTTGAAAGAAAGACAACTTCATCAGCATTTCCTGCAAGGGTTCTTCTGTTCACAAGGCTTCCTGTAATGAAGTGATATTCGTTTTCAATAATATATTTAAATGAAGGGATATCACCAAATATTATTTTATTCCAGTCTATCCAGTTACTTTTCAGTGTTGAAAGAAACTGGTTCAGTATATGGGCAGGTATTTCATTAATATTTTTGTTTTTAATATCATCCGGAAGCATTCCGAATTCTGTTCCAAAGATTAAATAATTAGCAATATCAACAGAGTAAAATCCTCCATTTTCAGGTATTACTGAAAGGCTAAGGTTAATCAGATCATCTGGTTGCAATTTTTCTTTGTTATAAATAATGTCAAGAGAAATCTTTTCTCTTGTCTCATATTCATCCTTTGTTTCTATTGACAGATATTTGTTGTTTTCTCCGGGTGTATATATGAATTTTTCAAAAATCGGGATCCCTGTTGACTCAAACAGAGTAATTTGATTTATGCCAGGTAATATATCCCGGCCCGGAATATTAAGATTTACACTATCAGTTGAAATTCTTACAGTATTTTTGTAGTTTATTACCCCGTGTGTCTGCAATATCAGATAAAAAACATTCCCATAACGGGCCCGTAATTCATCATTTGTATGTATAATAACTTGCAGGTCTCCTGATTTGGAGATAGCGGTTACCATTGAAAAATTATCTTCTGTAATCCATGATGATCTTCTTATCTGTTTTCCGGATGTTATATTTTCAAATTCCGGTTTTACCTCAAAAGCATGGTTGCTGAAAGTATTATAGATGTTTATATCCTTCATAAAGGAATTTGCCGGCATGAAGTTCCTCATCCAGTTTGTATAGGCTCTTAATGTATAATTACCAGAGCTCAAAGAGTCTGGCAGAACAACCTGTCCGGGCCCGGATCCATTATTAACAAGGATCCTCTTCTGTAAAACCGGATTATTATATCTGTTTAAAAGTTCGAGGTATACAATTTTGCTATTAGGAGAAGGATTAGAGCTTTGTCTGTCAATCACATAAATATTAAACCACACTCCTTCACCAGCAATATAATCTTCCCTGTCGGTATGAATATAGATCTCCTCTCTTGGTACGGATTTACAGTATGTATCAAATTTACCTGTAATATAATCCAGGCTAATAACACGCCCCTGTGCATAACCAATAAAAGAATACAGGATACCGATCAGTATTAAAACGGCCTTTTTAATATTATTTATCATTTAACGCTATATTCAGATTTTCATTTATTATTCTTCTTCTCACCAGAATGATGGTTTCTCGGTTGTTCCTCTCATAGTACAATCAGCACAACCCTTTATCATTGTATATACTCTGTAAGGATTGTTAATATCAAATGTATTGTCAATTATTTGCCAATATGTTACACCAATGCCTTCGGGTGGCGGAGGTTTTGCAGTTCCGTATATTGTATCGGAAGCACATTCATCATAGAGTCGCACGAGGCCTTTAAAGTTATCTTTAATAAAGATTCTTTTTGATGTTACTGCTGATACGCTAAAATACCCGAGA
>CAZOZU010000198.1:0-4766 GCA_964584355.1 uncultured Rikenellaceae bacterium | reverse complement strand
TACTTACCATTGGAACAACCTCTTTTCGTGTCCATGTATCTTCCTGGTATTCATACATATACATAGGTGCCCATCCGTCTCCTACAACAAGAACGACTTCAGGCCGTCCTCCATTAACCAGCTGGCCGGCTGCTGAGCGTGTAAAGGTATAGGCTCCATCAATAGTATTAAATGAAAATCTATCAGATCCGATATATTTAAACCACAATCCGCCTCCTACAATATCCAGCACACCATCACCGTCAATATCCGAAACGGCAAGTCCCTCATGCTCGTTAGTACCTTTCCATGACGGATAGGTACCATGCTGTTGCATCTGGCTATCGGAATAATACCTGTAGACAGGTATGAGTTTCCATTCCGACAGTATTTTTGGATTTTCCGGTATACGGGAAAAATATAGCGTTTGGTCTCCCTGGGCCCAGAAAACAAGGTCGCTATTACCATCTCCATCAAAATCTCCGGTAATCTGATCATGGATTTTGTTTCTGCCGGAATTTCTTATCAGGTAACGGTTCCAGCCACTCTTACTGCTGAAATCGGGATATGGATTCTCCCACCACCAAACCTGGTTAGTTTTACTTTCTCCCCCGGCAATAATATCCCGATCTCCATCCCCGTCGATGTCGAAGGCTATTGTTCCGGCTTCAATATAGCAAACACTATCTTCTACAATATATCTATCCCACCCTTTTTCTGTTCTCATGTACCAGACCAATCCGGGTGCAGAGGTTCTTTCCGAAATACAGAAATCGTTGACGTTATCGTTGTTAAAATCTGCAACAGCAGCTGATGTTTGTTGCTTACCCGGATTAGGTACTTCTAATGCACCGGTTTCACTTGAAATGTGAACCCATTTTATTTGTCCCGGAGAATTACAAGCGGAACAGGAAAAGATAATTAGTACTAACAGAAATATTTTCATGAATATTTTTATATGATGAGTATCATGCCATCCAGGGACGTTTACGCTCTTTTGCTGCTTCCATTGCATCAAGGGCAATATTAACATCATCAACCATCTGGAAATCATACATTCCCAGACATACAAAATCAGCACCATTGGTAAATGCATATTTCAATCCTTCTTCCGGTGGAATAGCACCTGCCGCAAGGACTTTAAAGGCGATCCATGGTTCCTTAAGTGTCTCCATGAATCTTATTGTCTCCTCAGGATTGTAATCAAACATATTATCTCTCCAGGGAGAATCGGGTTGTGCCGACCAGTAGTTATGGCTATGACATGTTTTTACCCAGTAATCAGGCTTTAGTTCATATTCAACACATTTCTTAATAGCTTCTATTCTATGTGCGCCTATTCCGGCAGGTTTACCATGTCGGCGGATTTCATCAAGGCCTTCACGTATCAGTTGCATACGCTGTTCTATTGGTCTCTTTTCGGGATCATCCCAGTTTTCGTCGGCCCAACGGTCAGTGATCTCTCCCTGGCAATAGAGGGCATCTGCATCAACAGCTAACGACATCGCTATACCTTTTTGAAAATCAAGAGCTATTCCGCAATCAGATATAAACTTAAGGTTACCCTGAAATTCGTGATTATATTTTTGCCAGATTCTTCCAAGCTGAGGATTTGTAATAATAGCATTTATTCCGCATTTTTCTGCCAGGGCCATTGTCTGCATCACCTTTTCGTCGGTATGGTATGTTTTTACCAGTTTTGAAACATAAATAAGGTCACGGGCATGAGCCCATCCCCCGATAAGGTTACCACCCATAATAAGTCTGCTCAATTCAAATTGAGCCGGATTTCCGTTTATATCAGTATAATTGATTACAGTTTTTGGCACTTCACCTTTCAATTCCTTAAGACTAGTATAGTTGAATTTCAGAAGTGTTGACCCCGTATTGGCATCCATGCCTTCTATCTTTAGAAATTTTTCTTCATAACTATCCCATTTCCTTTTTCGATATAATGCATAGGCAAAAACTCCCAAAGCAGGGATAGTGATAAGATCTTTCAGTAGTTCCCGCCTGCCACTTTCTTTTGCCTCGTCCCGTGAAACATCCGGAACCGGTTGACGTGCTTTTTCTTCCTTCCATCTCCAGAATAATCTGTCAATACTGAATTGCCAGTTCCGTGAGATAAAGATGTAAGCTATCAGCAGGAAAAATTCTATCAGGGTCTTATTTACCCACAGATAGCTACCCTCTACCGGTACACTTACTGTATATCCTGGAATTGGCGGATATGCAATAAAATAAAATAAAAGCATTACAGCGCCTGTAATGCTTGCAAAACGGGTAAATGCACCAAAAATAAGACCCAGTCCAACAAGAATTAAACCCCATATATTCAGAAAATCAACAACCGCAGTTATAGCCGTGCTTTCGGCCATCCAGTTAAAAACCGGTGCAAAAATCCATCTTGAACCGGACAGGAAAGGTGCAGAACTCCAACCTCCTTCAATAACTTTTGAGAGACCTTCGTATAAAAAGTGCCAGCCAATAGCTATCCTAAGAAAGGATAGAATCCAGGGTGTAGTCTTATTAAGGTTAGATTTGGTCTTTTCTTTCATATCATAATATTTTTATTTAGCTATTGCTATCATTCCCAGTATAATGATATACAATTTTTTCCAGATCATTACGGTTTATAGGCTTGGAAATATAATCATTACATCCTGCTTCAATTGCCTTTTCTTTATCTCCCTCAAGAGCATATGCCGTTTGGGCAATAATTGGTATCTCTTTGTTAAACTTCCTAATCTTCTTTACGGCTTCCAGTCCCGATATATCCGGCATCTTTATATCCATCAATATCAATGAGATGTCAGGATTTTCACTGACAGCTTTTACTGTATCGGCTCCGGTAATTGTACGCAGGAATGTAATACCCTTAGCGGAGAGGCTTTTCTTCAGGTATAAATAGCTGGCATAATCGTCTTCAGCAATAAGTATGGTACTTTTTTTTACGGGCATCCACTTTACTTTATTATAACCAGTAAGCTTAATCTTTCCTTCTTTCTTTCCTGGCAAATAGGGAATTGAAAAAATGAAATTACTCCCTTTGCCCGGTTTAGATTCCACGCTGATCTCCCCTTTCAACATTTCGATATATGCTTTAGCAATAGATAATCCCAGTCCTGAACCTTCCTGCGGATGAGATAGTGTATTATCTCCCTGCACAAATCTGTCAAATATGTGATCTATTTTTTCTGGCGGAATACCAGTTCCAGTATCTTTAACATAGAAAACCATATTATCTTCTTCGAGATGACATCCAGATTCAATTGATCCTTCCGTAGAATACTTTATTGCATTTTTAATAAGATTTGAGATTATACTTTCAAGTTTTATTCTGTCAGTCTGAAAGGATTTAATATTTTCGGGTAGCTTATTAGAAATGATATACTCTATTCCTTTCTCATCAGTTTGTTGGCTGAAAAATCCATAAAAATAGCTCATAAGATCTGAAATGTTCACATTGGAAATATTTACTTTAAGTTCCCCTGTTTCTATTTTTGAGATCTCGATAATATCATTTATTGTTTCAAGCAATCTATTACCGCTTTGTGTTACAATATCTATATAGGTTGCTTTATTTTTTTCAGAGAGATCTGGTTCCTTCAAAAGGTCGAGAAAACCTAGTATGCCATTCATCGGAGTACGTATTTCGTGGCTCATATTGGCTAGAAAAGAAGATTTTAAACGGTCACTCTCTTCAGCTTTTTAATTGGCTGAAATAAGGCTCTGCTCATTTTTTACTCTCTCCTTTACATTTATTATTGTTTGTGCATAAACCGCCAGGATCTGCTGTTCCAGTTCAGTAAAAACATGTTTCTGTTTCATTGAGGTAAAACCAACAAATCCTGTACATTCATCATCAAGTATTAATGGTAATGTTATCATACTAATAACATTTTCGTCTTCGAGAAGCTTACGGAAACGACTACCTGGCATCTTCGTAATATCATCTAACTTAACAATATCTCCTTTACTGTGAATATTATATACTTCAGGATAATCATCAATCTTAAATTTTCGTCTTGAGTCTATTACGGGCTCAACACCTTTATTGCACCATTCAAAGGTAAGTGTAGTAGTATTAAGGTTTAAATCATATTCGAAAATAAAAGCCCGGTCTGCACCTACAACTTTTCCATCTACCACTATTGGATTCATTGCAACTTCAACATAAAAGGCAGTATCCCCGGCATCAATTCTATCTTCAAAGATGAAGTGCTCATTCCTGAAAGTCCTTTCATATCTTTCTATCCAAATTTGTTTCATTTCAGCAGGAACTGAATCCACTATTTTAACTCCCGGTGCCAGACGAACTCCAAATGCATTCAGATAGGCATTAACAAAAACCTCATTAACATACTGGATCACATAATTTATATCGACCGACCATATACTTTCAAGAGTATTTTCGAGTATAGCTTTCAGGTTTGCTTCGCTCTCTTTCAGGGCTTCAAGGACATTATAACGTTCGGTAATATCTCTCGCCATAGCGAATACCACTTCTCTGCCATAATACATTCCTTTGTTAAGTACTATTTCTTTAGGAAACTCCTCACCATTCTTACGTCTTCCCCACCATTTCAGATGCCTTTATCACGCAGGGGCGATGACTTTCATGGCAAATTATGTCTTTGAAGGAAAGCATATATAACCCCTATTATTGTTAGTGTCAATGGGAGAGATCTTTTAATTTCAAATGGTGCGGTCGCCTCTATAGCATTTGATTCGGAAACGGGTAAGGGAGTCTGGATAATCAACTTTAAGTTATACCGGATCACCTG
>CAZOZU010000197.1:3515-4781 GCA_964584355.1 uncultured Rikenellaceae bacterium | reverse complement strand
ATGTGAATTTCAATATATCCTCGCCGGATAAATACCTTTCCTTATCTTTTGCCTTATACTCTCAACAACATATGGTTTATCTTCCCTGTATGTAACACCAAACCATTTCTCATTACTTTGCAGGATTTTAATAGTCAGGTCACCACTTTTTAT
Organism: uncultured Rikenellaceae bacterium; assembly: GCA_964584355.1. Classification (GTDB taxonomy): domain Bacteria; phylum Bacteroidota; class Bacteroidia; order Bacteroidales; family VadinHA17; genus LD21. Next base: position 4,628 of record CAZOZU010000197.1, on the reverse strand, counting down.
AAATCTGTCCAGTGACGTGGGAATATCAAGTTCAGATTTAGGATCCTTTCCATATTTGCTGATAAAATTTCTGAACTCTCTGCTCAAGAAATCAAAGCATGAAGGTTTGAATCCAAAGAGGTTCATAGATACAATTTCATCACCGTTAAAATTCAAGGCACTTCCACCGGCAGCAGGAGCTTTAGCTCCATTTTTGGTTTTTTCAATCTGATGCACTTCTGCTATGTTCTTCAGTAAGCCATCACTACCCACTTCACATACACCACGGTTAACATGGCCATGATCAGAAAGAGTATTTCCCAGTTTATATCCTACAATGCAATAACAGTTAGGATCTTTATCTGTAGTAAGGAAGTCATGAAGAATAGTATATGATTCAACACCATAATAGTCGTCAGCATTTATAACACCAAATGGCTCATTTATTTTATCCCTGGTTACAAGTATTGCATGGCTTGTCCCCCACGGTTTCTGACGTTCAGAAGGAACTCTTACTCCCTCGGGAAGATCAGTTATTTCCTGAAAAACATAGTCAACAATGATTTTATCCCTAAGCTTCTCGACAAATCTTTCCTTAACCTGCTCTTCAATATCCCGCCGGATAACAAAGACTATTTTTCCAAAGCCTGCCCTGATAGCATCATATATTGAATAATCAATTATTGTTTCACCTGAAGGTCCTACTTCATCAAGTTGTTTGTTACCTCCATAACGGCTGCCCATACCGGCTGCTAAGACTAAAAGTGTAGGTTTCATATTTTCAGCTTTATTACAATACAATAATAAAGAAAAAATTGGTACTTTTATTAAAACTTAATCACTGAGATGATGAATTTTAAGCTCGAAGTTTGTGTGGATAGTGTGGAATCAGCAATAAATGCTCAGGATGGAGGTGCGCACCGTATTGAATTATGTAACAGCCTGTTTGAAGGTGGAACCACTCCTTCAAGCGGAACTATCTCATCTGTCAGAAATAACCTTTCAATTGATCTGCATGTAATTATCAGACCAAGAGGTGGAGACTTTCTTTACACTGACCCTGAGTATGATATAATGAGACGTGATATCGATATTTGCGGTGAATTTGGAGTAAACGGGATTGTGATTGGTATA
>CAZOZU010000197.1:0-3505 GCA_964584355.1 uncultured Rikenellaceae bacterium | reverse complement strand
CTGATGGGGAAATTGATGCTGAACGTACTGCTAAACTCATTGATCTTGCCCAGCCGATGACGGCTACATTCCACAGAGCTTTTGACATGTGCACCGATCCGTTCAGGGGAGTTAAGGATGTCATATCAACAGGTGCCTCCCGAATTCTTACAGCAGGACATACTAATAGTGCTGTTGAAGGCCTGGATCTTATCAGGAAACTCATTAAAAAGTCAGGCAAAAAAATAATAATAATGCCAGGAAGTGGGATTAATGAATCAAATATTGAACAAATAGCAAGAAATACAGGTGCCACAGAATTTCACCTTTCAGGCAGAAAGGCTATCGAAAGCGGAATGATATTCAGAAGAGAGGAAATAAATATAGGCTACACTCCAGGCTACTCGAAACAAGTAGCAGATTTTCAAAAAATAAAAAATATCATCGATATTCTCAAGTTGATATAATCCCACTTTGAAATATTCCCCGACTTGTTATCTTTGCAGGATTCGTAAAATAAAAAATAGCAGTTGGCAATACTTCACATTTGAATGCCAACTGCATACTGCCAATTGCAAACTTTTAAAAAAATTAACTTAATATTTAAATCAAGAATAAAATATGAAAAAACTGACATCAATACTATTAATGGTACTGGTTGCTGGATTCTTTTCTCAACAAACCTCACAAGCCTGTACTAACTTCCTGGTAACAAAAGGAGCATCAACAAATGGATCTGTGATGATCACCTATTCGGCTGATTCTCACGTACTTTATGGAGAACTCTATTACTGGCCGGCAAGAGATTACCCGGCTGGCAGTATGGTAGATGTGATAGAATGGGATACTCAAAAATTTATGGGAAGGATACCTCAGGTTCTTCATACTTACTCTGTAGTAGGTAATATGAATGAGCATCAGCTTTCTATAGGAGAAACAACCTATGGAGGTGTTGGAAGTATGGTTGATCCGGAAGGAATGATAGATTATGGCACTCTGATTTATTTTGCTCTGCAGAGGGCAAAAAATGCACGTGAAGCCATAAAAGTCATTTCCGAACTTGTATCAAAATATGGTTATGCCAGTTCCGGAGAATCATTCTCAATAGCTGATCCGAATGAAGCATGGATATTTGAGATCATAGGCAAAGGCCCTGGTAACAAAGGAGCAGTATGGGTTGCCCGCCTTATCCCTGATGGTTACATCTGTGCACATGCAAACCAGGCAAGGATAACGACTTTTCCTCTTGCAACAGGCAAGAAGAAAAGTATAGCTATTACCTCAAAAGACCTTAGCCGCATCTTTGATCCGGTTGTCGAATGTGTATATGCTCATGATGTGATCGATGTTGCAATAGCAAATAACCTTTATAGCGGAACCGATGAGGATTTCAGCTTTTCTGACGCCTATAATCCAGTTTCCTTTTCCGGAGCCAGGTACTGCGAAATGCGTGTATGGGCATTTTTCAGGGCTGTAAATGATGATATGGATCAATATATCAATTATGTCTCCGGTCATGATCTCAGCAAACGCATGCCACTATGGATCAAACCAAACAGAAAGATATCGAACTATGACCTGATGAATTTCATGCGTGATCATCTTGAGGGTACTCCCTTTGACATGAGAAAAGATATAGGTGCCGGACCCTTTGCTGCTCCTTATCGTTGGAGACCATTATCATGGAAAGTATCGGACAATCCGGATGGACATGAATATTGTAATGAAAGAGCAACAGCTACCCAGCAAACCGGATTTGTATTTGTTGCAGAGAGCCGTAACTGGCTTCCTGATCCTATAGGTGGCATTTTCTGGTTCGGTGTTGATGATGCTGCAACAACAGTTTTCAATCCTATGTACTGTGGTATCCTTGAAGTACCTGAATGCTATAAGGCCGGAAACGGCGATCTGCTTACATATTCACCCACATCTGCCTTCTGGCTGTTCAACCAGGTAGCTAATTTCTGCTATTCGCGTTATAACCTTCTGAGTGAAGATGCATTGAAAGTTCAGAAAAAACTTGAAAAAGGCTATATAGAAGAAATTAAAGAAATAGATGATGATGCTAACGAGCTTTATAAAAATGATGTATGGAAAGCAAGGAAATACCTTACAGATTATTCTCTGAAAAGTGCCCAAAATACATTTGACAAATGGAAATCGCTAAGCGAATATCTCCTTGTAAAATATATTGATGGCAATATAAAAAGAGAGAAAGACGGAAAATTTGAAAGAAGCCCTGAAGGTTATCCCGCATATCCTATGCAGCCTGGTTATCCTGATTCCTGGAAAAAATCTGTGATACAGGATACCGGGGATAAACTGATAGTTGTCGGAGAAGGGGGACACTGATTGGTTGCTAGGTGCTGGTTGCTGGGTGCTGGGTTCTAGGTACTGGCATCGGGTGTTTAATACCCCGGACCCAGAACCCAGGACCCAGAACCCAGGACCCAGGACCCAGAACCCAGAACCCAGGACCCAGAACCCAGGACCCAGGACCCAGGACCCAGAACCCCTATATAGAATAATTGAATTAAAGGTTTATTTTAAAACATTTTACCAGGCAATTGCGGAATATCAAAATAATAATTATTTTTGCGACCTGATTTTTAAGATCAATTTATTGAATACAAAATATTGTTTGTGATGAACTTAATGGATGTTGTTGACAAAGAATTTGCTGTAAAGAGTGAATATCCCAAATTTTCTGCGGGTGATACTATTACAGTACATTATAAAATCCGCGAAGGAAACAAGGAAAGAATACAGCAATTCCGCGGTGTCGTATTACAGAGAACCGGAACAGGTCATAGTGAAACCTTTACCGTTAGAAAAATGTCTGGTAATATTGGTGTTGAAAGGATATTTCCGATTGCTTCCCCGTTCATCGATAAGATAGAGGTAAACAAGCATGGAAAAGTAAGAAGAGCAAGAATATTCTATATCCGTGATCTTACTGGCAAGAAAGCCAGGATAAAAGAGAAAAAATTCTGAAAAAAAGCCATCTTATCGATGGCTTTTTTGGTCTTGCAGTCTTGCAGTCTTGCAGTCTTGCAGTCTTGCAGTCAGGAAGTCAAGATATTACTAAATTTTGTCAATCAATTCTTCTTTTTTTGCTTTAGCTTCCTCTACCAGCTTTGTTGCTCTTTTATCAGCCTCCTGTTCGAGAGCAGTTGCTTGTTTATCTGCCTGGTTTTTGAGGGCATCGGCTCCCCGCTGGGCTGCCAATTTGGCAAGCGTCCCTTTAGATGATGCTTCATCAATTAATTTCTGAGCCTGAATTTCTGCCTCCTGCCGTATCCTTTCAGCACCTTTGGCCGCCTCTCCACGTATTTGCTGAGCTCTTTCTTCTGCCTCGGCAATGATTTTATTTCCCTGCTCTTCTGCCTCCTGCCTTACTTTTTCCTTTCCTTCATCAACAACCTGTTCGACTTTCTCCTTTATTGCTTCCTTCGCTACTTCCTTTACACCCGAAGCTGCTGAACCTTCGCCTGAAGAACCACCAAAATCGGGCATTACAACAGGT
>CAZOZU010000196.1:0-4787 GCA_964584355.1 uncultured Rikenellaceae bacterium | reverse complement strand
GTGTTGCATGCAATGAATCGTCGACGCGGTCTTTTTTCTCTTTCATCTCAACTTCAGAGGCGGCACCGATATAGAGTACTGCAACTCCACCGGAAAGTTTGGCAAGACGCTCCTGGAGTTTCTCCTTATCGTAGTCAGATGTGGTAGTGCTTATCTGCTGTTTGATCTGTCCTATACGGGCTTTGATCATATCTTTATCTCCGGCACCATTGACTATTGTAGTGTTTTCCTTATTTATAGTCACTTTTTCAGCAGTACCGAGCATTTCAAGTGTGGTATGTTCCAGTTTAAGTCCCTTTTCTTCTGAGATAACGGTTCCTCCAGTAAGGATAGCGATATCTTCAAGCATCTCTTTTCTTCTGTCGCCAAAACCCGGAGCTTTAACGGCACACACTTTCAGAGAGCCGCGAAGCCTGTTTACAACCAGTGTTGCGAGAGCTTCACCTTCAATATCTTCAGCAATAATCAGCAAAGGATGTCCTGTCTGGGCTGAAGATTCAAGTATCGGGAGCAAATCTTTCATTGCAGATACTTTTTTATCATATATAAGGATATGCGGATTTTCAAGTTCGGCTTCCATTTTATCTGCATTGGTTACAAAATAGGCAGAAATATATCCGCGGTCGAACTGCATACCTTCAACGACTTCAACCGATGTGGTTGTACCTTTTGATTCCTCAACAGTAATAACACCCTCCTTATGTACCTTGCTCATGGCTTCGGCAATAAGTTTACCAATCTCTTTATCATCATTGGCAGAGACCCTGGCAACCTGTTCAATTTTATCGAGGTCATCACCAATTACCTGTGCCTGTGAGGCAAGATGTTTTATAACTTTTTCCACGGCTTTGTCTATGCCTCTTTTTATATCCATAGGATTTGCACCTGCAGTGACATTCTTAAGGCCCACATTGATTATTGACTGGGCAAGAACTGTTGCTGTTGTTGTACCGTCACCTGCAATATCTCCGGTTTTTGAGGCAACTTCCTTAACCATCTGAGCACCCATATTATGATAGGGATCTGAAAGTTCCACTTCCTTGGCTACTGTTACGCCATCTTTTGAAATCATAGGAGCTCCGAATTTTTTCTCCAGGACTACATTACGACCTTTTGGTCCAAGGGTTACCTTTACCGCATCAGCCAGTTGATCAACACCCTCTTTAAGTAGGGCTCTTGCATCAATATTATATTTAATCTCTTTTCCCATAGTAAATTGATTTTTAAGTTTTTAAATTAAGCTATATAAAGAATATCTAATTGAGAGACAAGCAGATAGTCTTCACCGTCAATATTGAGTTCCTGCCCTGAATACTTACCATAAAGGACAGTGTCACCCTTCTTGACTTCCATCTCCTCATCTTTCTTTGATGCTCCCACGAGCACTACTTTGCCCTGACGGGGCTTCTCTTTTGCAGAATCAGGAATTATTATCCCGCTGGCAGTTTTAGCTTCAGCTTCATCAGGTTTAACAAGAACCTTTCCTGCCAGAATTTTACCTTTCAATTGTGCCATTTTTATTTAGTTTTAAGTTAGACCTCTTTAGTCGATTGCCTGTTTTACATATTCTATGCCAAACCATGAAATCTGACATTTACTAAAAAAAAAGTATCAGTATATGACAAACTGACACTTTAAATATTTGTTTCCGCCATATATTCTTATTCTTCCGGCTGTTCCTGACTGGTTGAAGGAGTTGATGTGGATGGTGGTACTGCAGTAGGAAGCGTAGGTATGGCGTTTGGATCAACAGCGTTGTCAATCTGGTCCTGTATTCTTGAACGTTCAGAAGCACTACCTCGTGGTATAGATGCTGTTGCCACAACACAAAGTACAAGTATCGCCGCAGCAAGGGTCCATGTCGATTTTTCAAGGAAATCGGCTGTTTTACGTATTCCCATCGACTGTCCTGTTGATGTGAAATTTGCAGCAAGGCCACCTCCCTTGGAATTCTGAACAAGAACAATAAGTATCTGAAGAACACAGGCTATGATGACTAAAACCGATACAAAAATATAAATCCCCATATGTTCATTTTTTTATTAACTCCTGCACCTTTTCAATTTGAGATGCAAAGTAACTGCTTTTTTCCGGAAATTTCAAACTTAATTTCTCATAAATTTCAATAGCCCTGGAGTAATAACCCTGATTAGTATATATTCTTGCAAGTGTTTCTGTTACAAATTCTCCCTTCTCTTCAGTGAAGGGGAAGGAAATATCTTCCTGTGGTGTATCTGATTTTTCTTTCGAAGGTTCAATTCTCGGATTAGCCAGTATGAATTGATCGATCAGCTCCGATTGTTCCTGTTTCATATTGCTCTGATCCTCTCCTTGAGATGGCTTTTCACTGATTCTCTCATCATCTGATGTAACGATCCGGTTCTCATTATCGAGCTCCAGAAGGTCCTCTTCCTCCTCCTCGGGAACCGAAAATCCGGGATCCATATATATCACCCTGTCTTCTTCTGTTTCTGATTCATTGTCGATAAAAAAAAGCGATGATTCTGAATCTCCGTTATCAGATTCGGTATGAATAAAAATAGGTCTTTGACCGAAATGAAGTTTGTCATCTGTTGATTCTTCCGATATTCCTTCCCCTTCGCTTTTTTCTATTTCATTTATAAGATCTTCACTGTTTTTTGCAGTTTCTATCACAACCTGCTGGCTGTCAGGTGCACCATTATCAAATGAATCGCTGGTCTCTATGACTGGTTCTATTTCACTCTGAGTCTGTTTTTCTTTTTCCTCTTTTTCTTCTTTAAGAAAATAATATAATACTTCACGATCGGCAATCCGCATTGCAGATGTTCTTAGTTGGTTCTCGAACCTTACATCAGAAGTATTTTGCAGTCCCTTCAGCAATAACATGTAAGCACTCTGACAATAGGGAAAGATCTCAATGATCTCATTAACCTCACCCGTCATTTGACGATCTGACGGGCCGGAATTCTCAATCATTTTCAGAAAATCACTCCTGTTCATAGTGTTTACCAGTTCACAAATGCCTTATTGAAAATATCTTCAATAATAAATTCAACAATTTCAGTTGAAAGTTCATCCTCAACATCGCTCAGGTCAAGATTACTGTCATAATCTGCATAACGGGAAAAGGATTGTTCATAACTGTACTCCGGATCCACAGAGTTAATAAATTTAACTTTTACAGTTATTGTAAATCTGTTTGTAGCTGCCCGTGAATCAGCAGCTACTGTTGACGGTTGTGTTCTATATCCGGTAATCTCCCCCTCAAAATTCACATCCCCAATGCCATTAACCACACTGAGGTTTGTTTGTGATTTACATTTATCTATCAAAGCATCGGTAATATACTGGCTTAGTCCTGGTTGTACCAGGTCAGCCCTGTTATGGAAGTATTGTATGCTTACAGTTTCTACTCCGGCCGATATGCTGGCGCCTGTGAATGAATAACTTATCTTACATCCACTTAATAATATGATGCTGGCAGCAACCATAATTAACATTACTATTCTATTGTTCCGGATAATTGTTGTATTACATTTCAATGCCATATTCTTTGATCTTACGGTACAGGGTTCTTTCTGAAATACCCAGTTCATTCGCTGCCAGTTTTCGTTTCCCGTTAAATTTCTCAAGGGCTTTCTTTATCATTTCAACCTCTTTATCGGCCAGTGATAGTGACTCTTCAATAATTTCTTCAGTATCCTGTATATCTTCCGGTTCTTTTCTGAGGTCAATATCTGCCTCTTTTTCATTTTTTATTCCGGTATCAATATTTTCACCTGCTTCCCGGAAAAGATTTTTAATTACCCGTGTGTTAGACTCATCAAAGGCAACATCTATTTCTCCTCGTTGTAAAAGATTGAAAACCAGCTTCTTCAGGTCATTCATATCACTCTTCATATCGAAAAGAATCTTATACAGTATCTCTCTCTCTGAAGAAAAGGATTTGTCATCCTCTTTTTTAATAACAGCTGGTAATTTTATTCCCTCGTAATCAGGGAGATATGTTTTCAGGATAGATGCCTGTATATCACGGTCTCTTTCAATTATCGAAATTTGTTCAGTGATATTTTTCAGTTGCCTCACATTACCGGGCCACGAGTAATTCATCAGTATCTGTTTTGCCTCCCGGTCAAGTTGGATTGGCGGCATTCTGTATTTATCAGCAAAATCGGCTGCAAATTTTCTGAAGAGTAGAAAAATATCATCTCCCCTGTCTCTGAGTGAGGGTATTTTTATCGGAACAGTATTCAGCCTGTAAAAAAGATCCTCTCTGAAGCGTCCGTTTTCAATTGCTTTTTCAACATCAATATTACTGGCAGCAATCACACGCACGTTTGTCTTCTGTACTTTTGAAGAACCCACTCTGATAAATTCTCCCATTTCCAGCACTCTCAATAATCTGACTTGTGTTGACAATGGAAGTTCAGCAACTTCATCCAGAAATATTGTTCCTTTGTCAGCTACTTCAAAATAGCCTTTCCTGCTATCAGTTGCGCCTGTAAATGAGCCCCTTTCGTGTCCAAATAATTCTGAGTCTATTGTACCCTCAGGAATAGCCCCACAGTTTACTGCAATATATGGACCATGTTTCCTTATACTAAAGTTATGTATTACCTGTGGAAATGCCTCTTTCCCGGTTCCGCTCTCTCCGGTAATCAAAACGGAAAGATCTGTCGGTGCAACCTGCACAGCTATATCAATTGCCCGGTTTAACCCCTCATAATTGCCAATAATGCCAAATCTCTGCTTAATATTTTGAAGATCTTTCATATACTCTTAAACGAATGTGCGAATTTAAGATT
>CAZOZU010000195.1:0-4827 GCA_964584355.1 uncultured Rikenellaceae bacterium | reverse complement strand
TCATCAGGCGGTTCATATAATTCGTTTATAGGGTATTCTGCAGGCTATAAGAGTAGCGGAGACTACAACACATTCCTGGGTTATAATGCCGGATACAGCAATGATACCGGCGGTTCAAATGTTTTGCTCGGACCAAATTCAGGGTTTTCCAATACAACAGGAGGAAGCAATGTTTTCATTGGCGACAATTCAGGTTATTATAACAGCACAAATTCATATAATACTTATATTGGATATTACGCCGGAAGAGGTTCATCTCCATCATCAGATGGAACATACAATACCTTCATGGGATATAGCTCAGGCTCAGAGATAACTAACGGCGACTATAATGTTTTCATGGGCTACCAGGCAGGAACAGCAAATTCAACAGGGAACAGTAATGTTTTCATTGGTAACCAGGCCGGAAAGTCAAATTCAACAGCTAATAACAATGTATTTATTGGAAACCAGGCAGGTGAAGATAACACAAGTGGATTCAGTAATGTTTATCTTGGCTATTATGCAGGAAATGGTGCTGAGGATGGTAATAATAATGTGTTTATCGGCACCAGTGTCGGGGCCGGATCATCAAATCCCGGCCAGCTGAATACCTTTATAGGTGCAATGTCAGGTTTTGTAAATGAGGGCAACAACAACACTTTTATTGGCTTTGCAACAGGAATGCTGAATACTACCGGCACGAACAACCTTTTCATGGGTTGTAACGCAGGCATATCAAATGATGGAGGAAGCAGCAATGTTTTTCTGGGTCCATTGGCCGGAAGATCGAATACTGATGGTGACTATAATGTATTTATAGGTGATTCATCAGGGTACAATAATACCACTGCAAACTATAATGTATTCCTGGGTTACAATTCCGGCTACTATAATAGTACTACTTCGTATAATACATATCTGGGATATTGTGCCGGTAAAGGTTCCTCAACATCATCAAACGGTACATATAATACATTTATGGGATACAAATCAGGGGAAGCAATCACTAATGGTGACTATAATGTATTTATGGGTTATCAGGCAGGAATTGTAAATACAACAGGAAGCAGTAATGTATTCATTGGTAACCAGGCCGGAGAAGATAATTTGTCGGGAGGCTATAATACATTTGTGGGAACATATGCCGGGAATGACAATATTAGTGCAAACTATAATACTTTTATTGGAAGAGGAGCAGGATATAATACAGAAACAGGAGGTTATAATACATTTATCGGGAGAAATGCAGGCTATTATAATGTTGATGGAACATATAATGTTTTTATTGGACAATATGCCGGTGGTACTTTATCCTCAAATGACTATAAGCTGTATATTGATTGCTCAAACACAGCGACACCTCTGATCTATGGTAATTTCTATGATGGGAATGAATTAGTAAGGATAAATGGCGATCTGCAATATACCGGATCCTTCGGACAATACTCAGATACAAGATTTAAAACAAATATTACGGGAATAAATAACGCACTCGAAAAAATATCCTCAATAAGAGGAATATATTTCGATTGGGATAAGGATAAAGACCCTAATATGATTTTCAGTGGGGAAAGGCAGATCGGCGTTATTGCACAGGAAGTAGAAAATGTTTTTCCAGAGCTGGTTACTTATGATGAAAACGGCTATATGCTTATTGATTATACCAAGCTTGCTCCTATCCTGGTGGAAGCAGTGAAGGAGCAGCAGAGTCATATTCAATCTCTCGAAAATGATAATGCCGAACTGAAACAAAGACTTGAAAAACTGGAATCTGTTGTTAATTCATTAACAGCTGATAATAAATAAAAATTATATCGTTGAAAAAATACAATTCGTAAATGAATACACACCATTCGTGTAATAAATTAGGATTGTATTGAAAGAATTCATAAATTTGATATGTTGATATGTAATAAACTGATTATCAATTATACGTAATAATCAGTGACTAAGACGGAAGTAGTTTTAGTTTAGGTTGGTAGGGTGATTAGGTAAAGGGGCTGCCAGGTTTCATGACAGCCCTTTTAATTAGCAGAAAGAACATAATGGATGTCAGGATAGAATCTAGCTGGGAATCAAGATTTCAGGAGGAATTTAATGAGGATTATTTTGTCAGACTTACTGATTTTGTAAGGGAAGAATACAGAACGAAAACAATATTTCCTCCAGGAACACTAATTTTTAATGCATTTAATCTCTGTCCATTCGATAGAATAAAGGTTGTTATAATCGGGCAGGATCCCTATCATGGACCGGGCCAGGCACATGGATTATGTTTTTCTGTCAGCGACAGAATAAAGCTCCCTCCAAGTCTTATAAATATATTCAAAGAGATTGAATCGGATATGGGTTACAGGCCTCATCCATCAGGCAACCTTGAGAGGTGGGCTTCGCAGGGTGTATTACTGTTGAATGCCACACTAACAGTGCGAGCGCATCAGGCAGGTTCACACCAGAGAAAGGGATGGGAAGAATTTACTGATACAGTAATCAGAATCGTAAATGCCGAAAAGAAAAATCTGGTTTTCTTTCTCTGGGGAAGCTATGCCCAGAAGAAAGGTGAATCTATTGACAGGTCACACCACCTTGTTCTTGAATCAGTTCACCCCTCCCCTCTTTCAGCAGCCCGTGGATTCTTTGGCAACAAACACTTCAGCAGGTGTAACAATTATCTTGAAAAAAATGGCATTGACCCTATTGACTGGAGATAAGACCTGAATTTATTGTTACCATTAATTCATCAGTCTCTTCAAAACCTGCTGATATTCTTATCATTCCCGGTTCGGGATATTTTGTGCCCCACACTGATTCAACAGGCAGCATCATAGTATGGGGATCTCCAAGACTTGGAATAACTCTTATCCGGCCAGCTACAGCCTTTATAAATGCATCTCTGACCCTTCGTTTTTCATCACCATTGTTCCCTGCGAAATCTACAGTAACCATTCCTCCAAAACCCTTATCACCAAACAGTTTTTGAGCCTCATTATGTGTGGGATGGTCTTTCAGACCAGGATACCATACCCGTGAAACTATTTCAGAATCATACAGCAACTGAGCAATTTTTGAAGCATTTTTACATTGCTGGCTGAACCTGAGTTTCAGGGTCTTTATTTGTGTATTGAGCCTGTAAGCGTCATCTGCTGACAACATATGTCCTACGTACTTTCGATATTCAACCGCAGCTTTAAGAAGATCTGTATCGTTACCACACACAACTCCGGCAGTGATATTACCATGTCCCCCCAGGTATTTGGTGGCACTATGCAATACAAGATCAGCGCCGGATATCAATGGCTTCCATAAACATGGCGTTGCAAAAGTATTATCAACTATTACTTTTGACCCGTATCTATGAGCAATTTCTATCACACCAACAGCATTCGGGACAATAAGCATTGGATTCGATATTGATTCGATAAAAATAAATTGTGGTCTGAGTTCCTTCACAACAGACTCAAAAGAAAAAAGATCATATCGTTCATTTTCAGGGGCAAAACTATGTATATCAAGTCCTCTTCTCTTTTTTAGTACAGCTTCTGCAAATGTAATTGTACCACCATAAATCTCATTAAAGAAAAGCCATGGTCTTATTGTCTTCCCATCCTGGAATATAGACACAGCCATATCGACAGCTGCCATTCCTGATTGAGTCAGGAGTGCCCATTCTGAGCCTTCCTGTTTCATTATCTGTTCTTCAGCATCAACCACAGTAGGATTCCGGTAACGCGAATAGATATACAGATCAGGGACGCGTTTATTATCAGTCTCTTTCTGAAAGGCCTCTGATGTGGTGTCTGCATCAAACAATTCAAATCCTGAATCCCTGTAAACAGGAATGCGTGTACTGTTAACATCTGTTTTTTTCTTCATCGATATTTTTATTTGTCAGATTCAGTTTGCAATATATTTAAATCCCTGTAAAAGAATACCCTGTCAAGCAATTCTCCTGAAAGAAACAGACAAATTATTACAGGATCAGAATAAAGTAATTTACAAAATATTGTAACTCCTGCCACTAATGATAATAGAATTCTCAATATCCACAGGCTCAAATATATATTTTGTGGTTTAGTTGCCAGAATAATATATGTGGAACTAATCAGCTTAATTACAGCAATGAACAGAAACGGCATCTTCATCCCTGTTAAGAAAGAAGCAATTAACAATGCTGTAATAAATGCTTGTCCGCCGTGAAATAATGAGCTCTTATTCCAGCCTTGAAATTTAGTGATGAGGGTATCATTTATGATCAGGAACAATAATCCTGTAGTTGAAGCAAGTAATATCAAAAAGGCACTTTTAATGAATATTGCAAAAGGAGCAATACCCATATACAACAGAAAAATTATTATATCTATGAGTATAGAGTACTTAAAATCGGCCTTACTGATTGTATTTATCCTGATTGTTCGGTAAAAATATATGATGCCTGAAAAAACTGATAATGAAAAAACGGCAAATGCAACATGGATTTCCGGTTCAATATTTCCTGTAAGCCAGGAGATCATCATGGCTGTCGATAATGTTGTCAGGAAACTGAAAAGGATATTGTTCCATCCTCCAGGCGTGTAATAATCTTTATTTTCCTTTTCCAATTATGATGCAGCGGTGTTTACTTCAGTTCCAGAGGTTCTTCGGGAATGGTTTCGTCAATTTCAAGTACTCTGTTATTCATATTGGAAATATAGACCACGTATGTGATCTTCATTTGCCCAATATATTGCATATATGTATTATCAACTTCACCTGTTGAGAATAGTTCTCCGTTGATTCTGGCAGATATTTCGGCAAAAGGATATGCTGTCTCAAAACGGTGATATTCAGATACATTTCCGCTGGTTA
>CAZOZU010000194.1:0-4832 GCA_964584355.1 uncultured Rikenellaceae bacterium | reverse complement strand
TAAGACCAAATACAAGCTTCAGATAGTCAAGGTGGCTCATGCAATAAAGGAGATCCTTACCGCATTACAGAAACATGATCTCAAACCTGAAAATATATCACAAGAGGGTTCAGAATCCCTGCCCGGAACCAGAAAAAGAAATAAAACAGGGATGATTGCAGGATCAGTATTAGCACTATTAATAATTATTTTTGGCATCCTCTTCATTCCAAAATTATTACAACCGCAAGAACAAATTGAAAAGTCCATTGCTGTTCTGCCTTTTGTCAATATGAGTAATGATCCGGAACAGGAATATTTCAGTGATGGTATTGTGGAAGCAATTTTAAATCACCTCTTCAAAGTAGGAGATTTGAAAGTCATATCAAGCACTTCAACAAAAAGATATAAGGATACAGATCTTTCCATTAAGGAAATAGCAAAAGAACTGGGCGTTTCCTCGATTCTTGAGGGCAGTGTTCAAATAATAGGCGACAATGTACGAATTACAGCCCAGCTTATTGATGCAGGAACGGATGTTCATTTATGGTCGGAAATATATGACAGGCACATCTCTGATATCTTCAGAATTCAATCGGAGGTGGCACAAAGTGTAGCAAAGGAACTGAAAGCAACCTTAACAACCGAAACCAGGGAACAGATCAGGAAAAATGAGACCGAAAACACGTTAGCTTATAATTTATACATGCAGGGCCGTTTTCATATGCAAAAGAGAAATATGGAAGGATTTAATAAAAGCATTGATTATTTTCAAAAGGCAATAGATGAGGATCCGGATTATGCATTGGCTTATGCCGGAATGGCGGATGTTTATTTTCTTATTGCATGGTGGGATCTTATGCCCAAACAAGAAGCTTATGCCAAATCCAAAAAATATGCAGAAGAGGCTCTGCTTCTTGACAAAGACCTTGCAGAAGCACATACTGTACTGGGTAGTATCTTATTCTGGAATGAATGGAAATGGGAGGAGGCCCGTGAAGAGTTACAACTTGCTGTTGAATTAAATCCAAACTTCGTACCGGCTCATCAGTATTATTCAGAACTACTGGATATTTTAAATGAACGTTCTGAAGCCCGCAAACATATAAATAAAGCAATGGAACTTGATCCGTTTTTCTATATGGAACATACGATGAGTGGTTTATATTATGAAAATGAAGGAAGATACAAAGAAGCCCTGGATGAATACAAAATAGTAGAGGAACTTAATCCTGAGGTTACTAGATGGTGGGATTTCTTCATTAATTATGTAATACGGGGTGAGGAACTTACAGCTATTGAAGTGTTTGAGCATGCTCTTGAGGAAAACAGACTTGGGGATGATCCCCTGGATGCAGAGTTTGCAGACTCATTCAAGGATAAAATTAATAAATCGGATCTAACGGGTATATTGAACTTGTTGATCGAAACTTATCTAAAAAGATCATCTCCACCCCCTCTGCAATTAGCAACTTTGTATATAATTACAGGTAATACGGATGAGGCTTTGGATTGGATTGAAAAAGCATTTAATGATAGTGTGTCTAGTATTCCCCGTATCAATTCGGACAATGTACTTTCCAGGTTACGTTCAGAGCCAAGATTCCAGGTACTTATTGGGAAAATGGGATTACAGGATTACCAGATACCAAAATAATAGAATCCATTGTAGGTCTTATTCCAGAAATAATGAGCTGTGTTTAACCACAGAGGACATAGAAATACACAGAGAATAAAAACAGTGTACCTCTGTGAAAACTCCGTGCAACTCCGTGGTTAATATTTTCATCAACAACAAGCAATAATTGAAATCTTCAAATCTTTATATCGGCACTTCAGGATGGAGCTATAAACACTGGCACGGGATTTTTTATCCGGAAGATTTGAAACCTGATAAATACCTTGAATATTATACTACAATATTCAGCTGCGTGGAACTGAACTCATGCTTTTATCATCTGCCACAGAAGAAAACGGTTTCAGGATGGGTGTCCCGTACATCTGGTTCATTTATTTTCTGCCTGAAGCTGAGCCGTTTTATAACACACCAGATGAAACTGTTTAATGTTGATGAAGCGCTTAATAAATTCTTTGATGTATTTGAAGAGATGAAGGAAAAGCTGGGGCCTGTCCTGGTACAGTTACCACCCCAGTTATCATATGATGAATCACGTATACGCTATTTCCTGGAGTTAATAAAAGAGAAATATAGCCAGTACCGCTTTGCCATTGAGATAAGGAATCTTACATGGATAAATGATAGGTTATTCGAACTTCTGGAGCAATATGATGTAGCTTTTGTAATTGCCGATTCCGGGAAACGGTATCCTTATCATGAGGCAGTTACAACAGATTTTGTATATCTGCGGCTGCATGGCCGCGAGCAACTCTATGCTTCAGATTATAATGAATATGACCTTCAGCAATATGCTGAAAAAATATCAGGCTGGCTCAACGATAACAAGAAAGTATGGGTATTCTTCAATAATGATTATCATGGTTATGCCATAAAGAATGCAGAGAAGCTAAAAGAAATACTCAAAAGGATATAAAATTATCTTTGCTGAATATTTATATCTTTGAATGACATAATGTGCAGTCTTTCATCATGCTGACCACATGTCTCGCTTTAAGTAACATGTTTTAATAACTTAATCCTCAGTGCTATGGCAAATACTTATACAAGAATCTATCTTCAGCTGGTTTTCTCACCAAAGAGACGTGAAAATGTGATACCTGTAAAACACCAGGAAGAATTACAGAAATATACAACAGGGATAATTCAAAACAGGAAACATAAATTACTGGCAATAAAATTTATGCCGGATCATGTTCATATTCTTATTGGATATCACCCTTCGCAACCATTACCTGACCTGTTGAGGAATATCAAAGCAAATACTTCAAAATTCATAAACGAAAACAGTTGGGTGCGCGGTAAATTTCAATGGCAGGAGGGATATGGAGCTTTTTCATACAGCCAATCACATTTAGATAATGTAATTCAATATATAGACAGGCAGGTCGTCCCTAACGGGACTAGCTGCGTAGGATTAACCTGTTCCCAGCCACGTAGCGGTGACCTGTTTATCTCAGTATTCAACCATAAAATCCGAATAATTCTCTACCTCACCGGTATCTGCCGTTACAGATTTAACAAATCCGGGACCCCTCCGGCACCACTCCACAAACTCTAGCAATTGTTCCTGTGATCCTTCCGCTTCAATATAAACACTCCCATCATACTGGTTCTTTACAAAACCCGTTATGCCACGACTCCGGGCCTCTCTTACTGCACTATACCTGAATCCCACACCCTGGACTCTGCCCTTAACATGTATCCTGTAAAGAATTTTATTCTCCATGGTAATTTTATTGCTCCTTCTTATACAAAATTATGAAACAAAGCATAAGCCTCATAATTGAATTTCCTGATTTTTAAGTAAATTTCATTTTTGAGAATTTTTAAATCCTTCTGAAAATGAATATTTCACGGCGTTCTTTTGTTAAAATGGCTGGTTTTGGAAGTCTTGCCACGGCTTATTCAAACGACCTCAATTTGCTTTCTGACACTGAACTCTCTGCAGAGGTTCTTAATCCATACAATCGTGTACCGGTCAGTCTTATTATTGATGATTCCACATGTCTGGTTAATATGGCTTATTTCGGCATACCACAATTCGGTGAAATCTTTCCCGATCAGTATAAACAGGACTGGAGGAGCCTGCCACGTGAAATACCTGATAGTTTTGTAAGGGAATTCGGAGAATGGTCTGTCGAAAACGGGGTTAAAGGGAAATATACCATTGTTCCCTATCCTGCATGTACAGGCTGGGTAAGCCGGTTTATACCGGGCTGGACAGAACGGGAACTCAAAAATAGCCTTGACCTGGTGAGAGAGGTAATAGTACCCAACTGGGATATCCACCCTGAAATGGTTAGTCATACCCGGGTTATTGATATAAAAACCGGGCGACCCTACCCTTATGCCACATCTGATTATATGGAAAACTGGGAATGGAGCCAGAAAAAAAGTGTTGATGAACTGGCTGCATACCAGGCTTATGCTCTTTCAATACTTAAAGAGGCAGGCTTGACATGCGAAGGATTAACTACTCCGGGGGGATATGGCAGCCGTAACCAGGATAACCTGGCTCTCAGCACGTTGGAGGCTGTCACCGATGTTTATGGTGCAGAAATTCCGCATTATTTCCGCGACCTCTTTACTGATAAAGACAAGAGTGTCGCTCCCAGGGTGCTTTTCCCTTCAGAACTTGACAGTAATGATCCCAGATGTGTTGTCTCAATCATAGGCTGTACCGGTGACTGGTTTGGTGGCTGGGATGGTCTTGTGCCGGGTAATGCGGATAGGTTTATAACCGAAGATCTGGGTTCAGGAAGAATGGTTGATGTCATCGACAGCGGAGAGCCTGCAATAATTGTATGTCACTGGCCCGGGGTCTATTTTAATGGAGAGAAGATTGGATTTAACATTTTAAAAGAGGTTAAAAAGAGGCTTGACCAGAAATATGATAATCTCATCTGGATGAAACTGAGTGAAATCTCCAGGTACTGGGCTGCTAAAGAACTGACAGATGTATCCCTGCAAAAGAATAGCCTGTTGCTGAAAGCTCCTTTTGGAACTCCTGGTTTCACAATGAAGCTGAATGCCCCTGTTCGTAACCCGAGGATCAAAATCGCAGGAGAAGAAAAACTACTGGTCAGGATAAAAGACAGTAATGCTCTTAAAAACGGCACATGGTATTCGGATAAAGCTGGATCTATCCTGTGCTTCAATCTTGAAAAAGGGGCAAGTGAAATTATAATAAATTATTAATCCTGGTAAATGGTTT
>CAZOZU010000193.1:2102-4884 GCA_964584355.1 uncultured Rikenellaceae bacterium | reverse complement strand
TTTTAGGTTAACTTTAAAGCAATCTCTCGTTATTATTCTAAAACAGGCCTGTAATATATTTCATTAAAACAAGAACAGGTAGGAATTCCAGCGCACAAAGGTATAAAATCAAATAGAAAACAGAAATTTTCTTATTCAGAAAAATTAAAAAGAACCTGAATATACGAATTAAATAGGTTATAAACAGTGTTATCAATCCTGCTATGAACAGTGATTTAACAGGGAAAAGATGAGTGTATAATATGAGTATAGTCAGTATAAATAAAATTACAGCAAGATACCTGTATGAATGATATATTGTAATTATATACTCATTGAACAGATCTTTCTGCTCGCTTATATTACCGGTAATAAGACATAAGAGATGACGGAAAGTAATAATAACTGCTATAGAAATAAAAAAAATGATACAGAAAAGGATTCCAGGAATATTATCAGGGATGAATTCATAAAAGTCAGCTGCACAATATATGAAGAATGCTATATTGAGGAATGAAACCAGGTTGAATATCGTTGATTTCCAATTAAAAAGAACCTGCATATCCCGTGATGCAGGGTCACCAATTCCACGGAACAGGAAGAACCTTTTAATTTCACTGAAGAGCCTTTTATAAATTGTGCTGATGAAAATATAAAGCACAGAGAAAACGAGGACCGCAAATATTAACCAGTCTGCTTTGAGAGGCTGTTTGGGCAACTCTTTTCCTTCCCGGAGGCTTTTTATTAAGGATTCACTGGCTTTAAGTTTAAGTGCTTTGCTCTGTTCTGTAAAAACGAAGGGAAACCTTTCGGTATATTGAAATTCAGAAGAGATAATAAAATTTGCTGAATCGTAAAAAGTAATTTCAGGTTTTACCCCGTCAGAGACAGTGTCAAATGGTTCTGGTTCTTTCTGTACAGGTTGAAAAGAAGAACTACCTGTCACAATAGTATCGGAACCCGTAAGAGAATCGGCAGAAACATCAATTTGCGGGGACGAAGTATCTGCTGTTTGTCTTAACGAATCCTGTTTTACAATATTAGTATCCTGATTAGAAATGATCATGTCGCTCGCCGGCAATTTCCGATAAAATATTATTGGTCAGGCGACTTGCTCCGATTCTGAGTAAATTATTATTGAGCCACTCTTCGCCCAGGCAATAACTGACAATATGATAATAAAGTAAGGCATCACCGGCAGTGACAATACCACCAGCAGGTTTAAATCCAACTTTTATACCTGTTTCGGAATAGAAATCCGAAATTGCCCTACACATTACAAAAGCTGTTTCAGGAGTTGCCGATATTGTTACTTTGCCGGTTGAGGTTTTTATAAAATCAGCACCGGCATCCATGGCAATAAGCGATGCCCTGTAAATATGCTCGTGAGTACCAAGAAGTCCTGATTCAATTATTACTTTAAGCAGTTTATCTCCAACAGCTCCCCTGATTTCCCGGATCTCGTCGGCTACCTTTTCGTAATCATTAACCATGAAATATCCAAGTGGCATAACAATATCAATCTCATCAGCCCCGGCCTCTATTGCCATTTTACATTCTGCAATTTTGATGCTCTTAAATGTTTGGGATGTAGGAAATGAGCCGGCAACGGCTGCAATATTTACATCTTTATCTGCGAGTTTTTCCTTTACTACAGAGACAAAATTAGGATAAACGCAGATAGCTGCCACATTGGGGATATTACTGAATCTCCCCCGGAAACTATTTACCTTACCAGTCAAATGAATAATACTGCTCTTACTATCAGTGGTATTGAGGCTTGTCAGGTCAATAAGATTCAGTATTTTCATCAGTAGGCGTTTTCCAGGTACTTCGGGAATGATAGCAACAACCTCATTAAGCCCTTTCCTGATCTCTTTATCTGAAGGGCATGATTTAATAGGTTTTTGATATAGTTTTGTCATAGTATTCAGGTTAAACAAACATTCAAGTCATGAAAAGAAAGAGCGGGTTCAATTTAATGCTTTTTGTTTTTATAACACTTTTATTTGGGAATTTAAGTTGTATTGCGAACAGCTAAAACAAAAAATACAGGCATACTATAAGACAATACTTGAATTTTGTAAACCAACCGTGAGAAATTAAAAATAATTTCTGAAATTGTATATCCTAAGTTCGGATACACAATTTAATATTTGTCTTATGACACATTTAAAGATAAAAACCTGCTTTCTTTTGGTTTTAATATTTGGATTGGGAAATGTATCGCTTTCAGTAAAAGCACCTAAACAGAAGCTGATATTATCCCGCGAATCTATTGATAATCAGAGCACTCCTTCCGGCTGTACGGTAATTACCATTGCCAAAGGGGGCAATATATTCTTTGGCGGTAATGACGACTATATAGAAGCCGACTCTTACTTCTGGGTAGAACAGGGTGATTCAATGAAATACGGTGTGATCTGGATAGGTACACCGGATAATCCCCAGCAAGGAGTAAACGAAAAGTTGTTGGCCTATGATTCTAACGGTCTGCCGAGAGTTGATGTTAATCCTCATCAGGAGAGGATACCTGTTACCGGGGAATACCATAATTACCTCATGAATATAATGCATGAGTGTGCAACGGTTGAAGAGGTTATTTCCTGGGTTAAGAATCATCAGCGGCATCCCTATATGCACGACCAGATGCATTTTGCCGATGTGACCGGTGATGCGGTTATCATCAGTGCAGGCGAGGATGGTGAAATGGTATTTACACGTAAACCGGCAGGAGAGGGATACCTGATCTCTACAAATTTCAATGTTGCAAATCCTTCAAATGGTTTTGGATACCCATGCT
>CAZOZU010000193.1:0-2092 GCA_964584355.1 uncultured Rikenellaceae bacterium | reverse complement strand
GATAGAGCACAGGAGCTATTGGAACAGTTGATAAGTAAAGAAGAGGAACTTACTATAGAGGATGCAACCTCAGTAATGGATGCTGTTCATGAAGAGGGAGGTTCAAGCTGGACCATTGAAACAATGGTAGCTGATCTGGTTAGCGGCTTGATTTATATATACTATTTCTACCAGTATGACAGTCCGGTTGTGATTGATGTTAAAGAAGAACTGGTGAATCCGCGAGAGGCTGGTCCTCTTAGCAGCCTCTTCCCGGATGATGTAAAACAGGAAGCCGCCAAACGTTTTAAAAAGGGACAGGCACAGATGAAGATAAACAGGATTACCGGGATATCATGGACAGCAATAATACTTGTTAGCCTTACTCTGTTCCTGGTTTTATATTCCGGGGATAAAACCGGATTCAGATTCTGGATCCCGGCTGTAGTTATACTTGGTCCTGTAGCATTACTGGTTATGCTCATTGTCAGGAAAGACATTAAGTCAAGCAGCTGGCGTAAAGCCCTCGTTGAAACAACGGGGAACCTTATTCCCACAGTAGTCATATACACTTTCTCGCTGATATTTCTTGCTATTGTTACAATAAATCGTGGTGCCGGACAATTATTCCAGTTGCTGATGATGTTTGGCCTTCCCTTATTTGGGGGATGGTTGATTTTTCATGGACCAGTACTGGGCTTGCTGGATAATAAGAATTCATGCAGGTTTTTAATAAAGCGTTTGCCACAGGTGTTGGTTATAACACTGCTTGGCCTGGGGGGAATCTTCCCGGTTTCCATGCCCCTTGTTAACAGGAGTCTTAATATCTCACAATTAATGCCTTTATCTCCATGGATTGTAATGACATTCTGGGCAATAGTTGTGCTGGGTTCCCTGTTGGGAGGATTTCTGATATTCCTTTATGAATCCTGGGCAGTAAAGCGGGGAGCTCAGGCCTGGATTATCCTGGCAGGCAATGATGTAGAAGTTGTCACTCCGTCATTGCGTAAGATCTGGTGGTGGATACTTATTAGTATTATAATCCTCTTAGTTGGAGTTATTGCAGGAGCTGTGTTGTCACAATTGTTAGTATAAGGATAATTGAGGATTACAGACATAAATGCTGGTTCGAATTATAGGAGCTTCAATTATTCCTGTTAAGCTTTCTGTTCCTTGCGAGTGAAGCAAAAATGCCGAGTATACAGAGTACAGAAAAAATACTGAATCCGGTACGCATGGTTGAAATGAGAGAAGGATATGTTTCCGGAACGATGGATTCATTTCCCATATAAAGAGCAAGAAGCATCATAGCTATTCCCAGACTAAGCATTTGTCCTACCATACGCATCGTACCAACTACACCCGACGCAACACCAAGATACTTTTTCTCCACAGAACTCATTATGGCATTGGAATTGGGAGATGAAAACAGGGCAAATCCAACGCCCATAATAACAAGCATAGTGATAATCAGATATATCGGAGTCATTTCATTTATAAAACAAAGCATTATAAGTCCCGTTGCCGTAAGTCCCATACCGATTGAAGCAATGACACCGGGATTATATCTGTCGGATAACTTTCCTGCCAATGGTGACAATAAAGCCATCATCACGGGCTGCGATATCATAATGAATCCTGCTGTCTGGGCATCAAATCCCTTAAGATACTGAAGATAGAGGCTGATGAAAAAACCAGTGGCAGCTGTTGCCGAATAATGTATCAGTGCAGCTATTCCTGAGAATGCAAAAACCCTGTTACGAAGTATTAACCTGACATCAAAAACAGGATTATCGATCCTCTTTTCAAATAATACGAATAGTATTGCAAAAACCAAAGCCAGACCCAGAAAGAACCATCCCTGAACAGAAGG
The DNA here is from genome assembly GCA_964584355.1 of uncultured Rikenellaceae bacterium. Classification (GTDB taxonomy): domain Bacteria; phylum Bacteroidota; class Bacteroidia; order Bacteroidales; family VadinHA17; genus LD21. Next base: position 240 of record CAZOZU010000193.1, on the reverse strand, counting down.
CAGCTTTGAAAAGCCATACATGAATGAAGCGATAGATACTCCGTATATTACAGATCCTTTCCAATCGAATATCTCCCCCCTGGCTTCAGCCCATTCCGGTTTCATCTTTTTGATTATCAGGTATAGAGAGGCTATCCCTACCGGGACAAGGAACACAAAAATACTTCTCCAGCCGAAATATTGTGTCAACAGTCCGCCAATAACAGGACCGCTTGACAGACCTGTATATACGGCTGTGAT
>CAZOZU010000192.1:0-4889 GCA_964584355.1 uncultured Rikenellaceae bacterium | reverse complement strand
TTTTCCTCCAGTTTCAGGAACTCAAATGTATCACTTATAAAAAGTGAATCCTCATAAAGACCTGCAAGTGATCTGAAAAGGTCTCTTATACATATCATTCCCTGCCTGAAAGCCAGCAGAAACATTGCCATCTCACCCAGAGATATTGAACCATTTATTGTACGGCGTGCTATGAATACCAGAGTAATCAGTACGGCTCCTGCTTTAAAAATATCTGATATCAGCTCAATTGAAGCACGTTTCTTTATTATTCTTAGCTCTTCCTCTTTTGTTTTAAGGAATGATTTTCTGAAGAGTGATATAAAATAGTCACCAAGGCCGAATAATCTTATTTCTCTGGAGGGTCTGTCACCTGTCAGAATCCAGTTGAAATAAGCGGTTTTTCTTGCTTCAGGTGTCTGTTGTCGTTGAAAATTATATAGAACTCCTGCAAAATGGAGCCGCAGCCATATTCCCGGTATATTAAAGATAATGAGCAATACTGCCATACTCCAGTGAAGTACAACTAACAAACCCGCCATAAGTACCAGAGATAATAGTGATCTAAATACCGAGACAATGTTATTTAGAATGTTATTTGGTCTCCAGGGGGCTTCCCTTGAAGCCCTGGCGAGACAATCATAATACTCCGGCCGTTCAAAATTAATAAGATCGAGCTTTACGGCTTTAGTATGCAGCAGGCCATACATATAGGCCTCCAGCTTCATTGATTGCTTTTTACGGATAAAGTTACCCAGATCGGTAGTGGCTTCATCAAGAAACCAGATAATTACCACAGCAGCTATAAGCCATGCAACACCAGCTATTGAACCCTGTGGAGATACAGCTTCTGTTATACCATCAATCAATCCCTTTAGAAACCAGATCAATGCAAGTGGAAGAACACTCTTTAACAGTGAAACAAAGAAATTGGCCATTGCCCATCCGGGAGCTGATTTCCATACCAGCCTTACCGATTCGTTAAAATATCTGATCTTATTATTCATTAATTATATGCTTCGCTATATGCCATGCCCTCTTAAACCTTGTGAGAAACCACACTAATAATCTGTTATAAATATAATCAAACCTGCCGATCATCTTTTTTTCACTTTTCATCTTATCACCTGAGATATTTTCAATGCTAATTACCCGCCCGGCAATCTGATCTTTTTTCACTGGTTGATCTTCACTTACACAGCTATCCCCTCTTGTTATGTAAAATATCTGGTTTCCATCATTTACTACTCTTACCAACCTGTGAACAATAAAACCTTCTTCTCTTTTCCAGGCTATTATTTCACCGGGAGAAGGATCAATAACCGGTTCGATATATATTAAAGACCCCGCTTTTATAGCAGGAAACATGCTATATCCATCAGCTCTGATCTTTAGGGTTTTGCCCTCAGCAAGAAGTGAAAAACCCAATTCTTTCGCTATATTATGACTTCCCATTTTCATTTGTAAGAATGTACTCTATGGCACTTTTATCAGGCTTGAAAAAATATCTTGCAACAGGAACAGCTGCACTCAGATCTGACACTGAATCCAATAACCCGGCAATTATTTCTGTATTCCAGTTATGCTGAATACAATTTGCCATCATACTGCTCACAGATTCAGCCTCTCTGAGCGTTTTTAATTTATTCTCCTTCCCATGTTCTATTACATATATCCTGTCCAGCCATGATTCGCGTGGTTCATCATTGTCATAAACAGGTGTGTTGTACATCATGTATCCCATTCCTTCCTTCCGTATTATTAGTCTGTCATCATGAATTATTTTTACCCCTGTCATAGTCCAGAGTTTTGCCATAGTGCTTTTTCCACTGCCGGAAATACCGCTGAAGAGATATCCTTGCCCTTTATAATAGACTCCTGAAGCATGGATCATAATATTTCCATGTATCACGGTAAGGTAATACAGGATAAGTCCATCGAGAGGGTATTCCATTGGATCAGCTTCATCATCCATACTGTCAAGCCATAGATCCCATTCTCTGTTTTCAAGTGAAAATTGTAGTATCGCTTCTCTATGCTTGTTGGAATACGGAAATATCGCACTGACATACAGGCTGTTACCATGCTTATAAATATCCCAGAATTTATCATTTTTCTTTATTCTGATACCATTCAGTTCCTCTACAAAGGGTGCATCAAAAACTTTTTTTGCTCCATCGGGAATATTAAACTTACCTGAATGTACTTTTAGAATGATGTCGGGATTATTTTCAAAGCAGAAATAGTTGAGAAACTTTTCTGAGGGAGTCAGTTCAGGCCCGTCAGAAGAACTCTCAATCCTTATGTTATATCCTGCTATATATAAATTATAACTTCTCATTCTCTATTTACCTTAGTGTTTCTTAGTGTCTTTGTGCCCTGGTGGCAATTAGAGTTACTTATCCTCTTTTATAATAAGGTATTTACGCATTTCATTAATAAATTTAAAGACATCTTTGGTTGCAGTTTCTTCATCAATATCGTATTCCTTAATAAGTGCTTCGATCATATCCCCGACATTATTTTTACCATCAATAAGTTCCCAGAGGAAAGCACCTGTCTCATTGAGAGTGTAAACACTGGTCATGTCGGCAATGTTATTTGTTACAGGAATAAGTACATATTCTTTCCCCGTTTTGCGTGTCACGACGGATGATGATCGTGATGGAACAGATTTCAGATTAAACATATTAATATATATTATAAATCAAATTTATAAAAATAATGGCTCATTTTGTTACCTTCGCAAAAACCAACAACATGAGCCGGAAGGGAAAGAGGAAGAAAAAAGGAAGTGGTCTTTCAAGAGAATCTGTTACAGAAAAAATAATCACAATACTGTCGAAAAGTCCACAGCAGGGATTCAACTACAAACAAATCGCTAAACGACTTAACATAAATGATCCATCTGAAAAACAGATGATATCGGAGATTTTAAGGGCGTTGACAAAGAAAGGAACTGCAAAGGAGATATATGCTGGTAAATACTGTATCAGGGCAACCCGGGGTTATATAACCGGTACTGTTGATATGGCCCGTATGGGATATGGATTTGTTGTTTCTGACGAAATGGAGGAAGATGTATTTGTTACAGCAAAAAACCTGCGAACTGCCCTGCATGGCGACAAAGTAAAAGTGTGGCTTTATGCAAGGAAAAAAGGTTCCAGACCTGAAGGCGAAGTTGTTGAGATCATTGAAAGATGGCGTACCTCATTTGTGGGGACAGTGGAGGTAATGCCAAATTTTGCATTCCTTATCGCTGATAATAAAAACATGCCATTTGATCTGTTCATTCCATCATCAAAATTAAATGGAGCAAAGCAGGGACAAAAAGCAGTTGCAAAGGTTATTGAGTGGGATTCCAAATCGAAAAATCCGGTTGCGGAAATCATAAAAGTTCTTGGGGAACCTGGTCTTCATGAAACTGAAATGCATGCCATACTTGCTGAATTTGAGCTTCCCTGGGAGTTTACCACCGATGTTGAACAGGATGCAGATAAGATCTCTGCTGTTATAACAGGCAACGATATAAAGAACCGGCGTGATTTTCGTGATGTACCGACTTTCACTATTGACCCTGTTGATGCCAGGGATTTTGACGATGCACTCTCCCTCAGGCAACTTGATAACGGGAATTGGGAAGTTGGTATCCATATTGCTGATGTGACTCATTATGTAAAACCCGGTACATTAGTCGAAAAAGAGGCAGGCCAGCGGGCTACTTCAGTTTATCTTGTCGACAGGGTTGTCCCAATGATTCCGGAGAAGCTTTCAAATCATATTTGTTCACTTAATCCCGATGAAGATAAGCTTACCTATTCAGTTGTTTTTGAGATGAGCGACAAAGCGGAAGTGCTGGATGAATGGTTTGGCAGAACAATCATTAAATCCGATATGCGATTCTCATACCAGGAAGCACAGGAGATAATCGATACCGGAGAAGGTAACATGAAAACCCAGATTCTTCTTCTTCATAATATTGCACAAAAGTTACGCAAAAAACGTTTTGCGGCAGGAGCATTTAATTTTGAGAAAATAGAAGTGGAATTTGATCTCGACGATGATGGAAGACCACTTGGAATAAGATTTCGTGAAATGGGTACTGCAAACCAGCTCATTGAAGAATTCATGCTCCTTGCAAACAGGAGAGTCGCAGAAATGATAGGCAAAAAAATCAAAGGACCGACATTCGTCTATCGTGTTCATGATAAACCTGACCCGGAAAAAATTAATGATTTTAGCCATTTTATCACCCGTTTCGGTTATAAACTCATTGATGATGAAGGAAAAACACTGCCAAAAGCTATGAACAATCTCCTGAATTCAGTAGCGGGCAGAAAAGAACAGAATATCATCGAAACACTGGCATTAAGGGCTATGGCAAAAGCCGTCTATTCAACAGATAATATAGGTCATTACGGACTTGCATTCAGATATTATACTCATTTCACATCCCCCATACGAAGATATCCCGACATGATGGTTCACAGACTTCTGACATCATATCTGAATAAGGAAAATCCAGGTGGAAAGAAGGAATTTGAAAAACTGTGTGAACACTCTTCAAGGATGGAACGTCTTGCTGCAGAAGCCGAAAGAGCATCTGTAAAATATAAGCAGGTTGAATTCATGAGCGATAAGACCGGTAATGAATATGAAGGTATTATCTCGGGTGTTACAGAATGGGGAATATATGTTGAGATAATTGAGAATCAGTGTGAAGGTATGGTCAATATACGTGAACTTGGTGATGATTATTATGAGTATGACGAGGATAATTATTGTATCAGGGGCAGGTTAAATGGAAAAGTATATACTCTTGGTGACAAAGTCACCATTGAAGTAGTAAGGGCTGATCTTGAAAAGAAACAGCTCGATTACAGGTTGGTGTCGGGTTGACCCCCCACCCC
>CAZOZU010000191.1:0-4895 GCA_964584355.1 uncultured Rikenellaceae bacterium | reverse complement strand
CTCGCCCATAAAAGGTTGTACAATATATTTTACACCTGCGGCAGCATGTGCATCAATACATACATCCCACCATTCCATAACTTTGTCCCAGTTAGCTGAATCGGGAAGCTGCATTCCCGTATGTGAACTCAGGAAACCGAGTCCGTTCTCTTCGCATAGTGCCTTAAAATCAGCAGGTTCCATATTATAGAATTTGCCGTCGCCGTAACCGGCTGCTTCAACAAAAGTGTAACCCATCTGGCCTACTTTTTCAATTGCACCGGGTACATCTAAGGTTATTGAGTCACGGATTGAATATAACTGCAGCCCTATATTTTTATTCTCTTGCTTACATGAATTAAGAGAAGTCATAAAAAGACCTGCAAAAACAATTAAAATAACAGAAATAAAAAGGTTTCTTTTTTTCATAGTTGATCAGGATTAAATTTTAACATATTAACAAATTTATAAAAAGTTAAGCTGTAATCAAATAATAAGGCATTGATATTTGAATTGATGGCCAGACGGATCAAAATCAAACTATAATCTTACCATTCAGTAATACTTCTTTCGAAATATTTATGATTTTCATTTGAAATATATTTGACTTTTAAACGAAGGCTTCCTATTTTTGTAAAATGATATATAACATCCAGCGATTCTCGACACATGATGGTGAGGGTATAAGGACAATGATCTTCTACAAAGGGTGTCCACTCCGTTGCTCATGGTGCAGTAATCCGGAAAGTCAGTCCTTTGAGCCTGAAATTATGTTCGATAAAAGGCTTTGCAGAAACTTCGGGGATTGTCTTAAAGCAGATCCCGTTTCGATAAAAAAAAGTAGCAATGGGATACTTATTAACCGGTCACTTATCAGTGATCCGGAAAAACTAAGAAACATATGTATCTCAAAAGCCATCATGGTGATAGGTGAGAAAAAGAGTGTGGCAGAATTGGTAAATGAAATAGAAAAGGATCGTCCTTTTTACCACAAAAGTAAGGGCGGTGTCACACTATCAGGTGGGGAGCCTTTATCAGCAGGTACAGACATGGAAAAACTCCTGATTGAACTCAAAAACAGAAACATAGATACTGCAATAGAGACATCACTATATGTTAGGTGGGAAAATATTGAAAGAACACTTGGATTTGTCTCCTCCTACCTTGTAGATCTGAAACATACAAACCGGGAGTTGTTCAGGCAATTTACCGGAGGTGACCCGGATCTGGTTTTAAGAAACCTGGAAAAACTCTCTGCCAGAGATGATAACGTTATTATTCGTATCCCTGTTATACCACAGTTTAACCATACGTTTGAAGAAATAAAAGATATTATTGATTATATATCTTCATTGAAGAATATCAGGGAAATACATTTTATCCCCTACCACACTCTTGGAACAGAAAAATACAGGATGCTTGGGCTGGAATATACTTTTGGTGACTTTCCATCAGTACATCCAGATGAACTTATTCAGTATGTTAAATATGCACATTCTAAAGGATTTGTAACAAAAACCGGAGGTTAACATGTTACATACAGAGACAAAAAGTAATAAAGCAGAAAAGTTGATCCACCTCCGTGAGAAGGTTCTCGGGACTAAGCCATCTATCTGTACCGAAAGGGCACTTTTCTATACTGAAGCATACCGAGAACATGAAACCGAACCGGTAATTATCAGGCGAGCCCATGCACTGGAAAAGACACTGAAAAACATGACCATCTTTATTGAGGAAGGTGAGCTTATTATCGGTAATCAGTCTTCTAAGCTTCGTGCAGCACCCATTTTCCCGGAATATGCTGTCGACTGGCTTCCCGAAGAGATGAACGAACTGGATAAACGTCCCGGTGATGCATTCTATATAACTGATGAACATAAGAAGGATATAACAGAGATAGCAGCATGGTGGAAAGGTAAAGTACTTTATGACAGGGGAAGAAATCTTATGACACAGGAATTGCGTGACCTTCACGATGCGGCTATAATTAAGGCTACAGGTAACCTGACATCAGGTGATGCCCATATAGCGGTAAATTCCTTCAAGATACTTTCGATAGGCCTGAATGGATACCTGGAAGAGATCAGACTATATCATTCTAACCTGAAAAAGGATGATTCTGAAACGATCAGGAAAGATAATTTCTACAGGGCTCTTACAACCGGTTTGGAGGCTTTTCAGCATTTCATCAGACGCTACGGAATACTTGCCCATAAATTGAGTAGCCAGGAAAGAAATAATGAACGCCGATACGAACTCGAAGTTATCAGCAAGAACTGTGAACACATTGCAGGTAAACCCCCGGAAAATTTCTACCAGGCGCTGCAACTTATACTATTTATACACCTTGTACTGCAGATTGAAAGTAACGGACACTCAGTATCTCTCGGCAGGATGGATCAATACCTGTATCCATTCTATAAGCGTGATATTGAAGCCGGAAATATAACCAGGGAATTCGCCTCTGAACTTCTTGAGAATACATGGATCAAACTATTATCAGTCAATAAAATACGTCCATGGTCCCACACAGAATTCTCGGCCGGCGGACCACTCTACCAGAACGTAACAATAGGTGGTCAGCATCCTGACGGATCTGATGCTGTGAATGAGCTCAGCTTCCTGATTCTTGAATCGGTAGGAAGGATGAGGCTTACACAACCCAACCTGTCTGTAAGATTTCATAAGAACATTAGTGAAAGCTTTATGACGGAGTGTATCAAAGTAATTGAAAAAGGATTCGGTATGCCCGCATTTAACAATGACGAAATAGTAATACCTGAATTAATAAAGCTGGGAGTGGAAAGAGAGGACGCCTATAATTATTCAGCGATAGGATGTATTGAAATTGCTGTACCAGGTAAATGGGGATACCGATGCACAGGGATGAGCTTTCTGAACCTGATGCGTGTTTTCCTGGCCGCTCTATATGACGGACTAGATAAATATTCAGGAAAAACCTTCCATAAAGGAACCGGTAACTTCACAAATTTTAAATCATTCGATGATCTTTACAAGGCATGGCAGGAACAGATAAGGTTTTATGCAGCAAAAACAGTTGAAGTCGACACTGCTGTTGATACTGCCCTTGAGGAGCTGGTACCAGATATACTTTGTTCTGCTTTTGTTGATGACTGTCTGGCCCGTGGCAAGACAATAAAAGAGGGAGGATCAAAATATGATTTTATCTCAGGCCTTCAGGTAGGTATTGCCAACCTTGGAAATTCCATGGCGGCAATTAAAAAACTTGTCTTCGAAGAAAAACGCATAACAAAACATCAGCTTATTGAAGCCATCGAGAATGATTTTGAGGGTGAAAGAGGAGAAAAGATAAGGCAGCTGCTGCTTAACTATGCACCCAAATATGGTAATGATAACGATTATGTTGACCTGCTTCTCAAAGATGCCTATATGGAATTTATCCGTGAACTGGAGAAGTATCACACGACAAGATATAACAGGGGACCCATGGGATGCAGATATTATGCAGGTACATCAAGTATATCGGCAAATGTGCCAAACGGAGCTGTGGTACCGGCAACACCTGACGGCAGAAAAGCATGGACCCCGGTTGCCGAAGGAAGTTCACCAAGCTCCGGCACTGACGTGCTTGGACCTACGGCAGTTTTCAAATCTGTTGCCAAGCTCCCAACAGACAAAATCATGGGTGGTGTTCTGTTGAACCAGAAACTGTCACCGGCAACATTACGTAACGATTCTGATAAGAAGATGCTGGCTTCAATACTCAAGGCCTTTTTCACCGATCTGAAAGGCTGGCATGTTCAGTATAATATTGTTTCCCGCGAAACGCTGCTGGCCGCAAAAAAAGAACCTGAAAAATATCGCGATCTTATTGTACGGGTTGCGGGTTACTGTGCCTTTTTTACTACATTGTCTCCCGATACCCAGGATGACATAATTGCAAGAACTGAACAATCTCTATAAAATGACCAATAAAATTCTTTGTGGAGTCGATATTGGAGGAACAAAGCTTTCCACCGCATTTCTAAAACATGATGGCACTTTCCTTGACAGGAAAGTTGATTATGATCATGTGGAAAAGACCGAGAACCAGCTGGTAGAACAAATAGCAGGTAATATAAATCACCTTCTTGAAAAAAACAGTCTTAAAGAGCATGACCTGATGGGCATTGGTATCGGCAGTGCAGGACATATACGATTCCGCGATGGGGTTATCATTACCACTTCTAATCTGAAAGGATTCAAGAATTATCCTTTACGCGATGCTGTACAATCACATTTTAATGTGCCTGTCATTCTGGATAATGATGCTAATGCCCAGGCATTTGGAGAATTCAAATTTGGTGCTGGCAAAGGTTGTGAAAACATGGTTTTCTTAACGATAAGTACAGGAATAGGAGCAGGTATAATTATAGACGGAAAACTATACAGGGGATTTACAGGCACAGCCGGCGAGTTCGGCCACACAATAGTGGAACCATCTAGTGAGCTTGTGTGTACCTGTGGTAACCGTGGCTGCCTGATGGCTGTTGCATGTGGTATGGCCCTCCCCCACCTTTTCAGGAAAAAAATTGAAGCCGGTGAAGTAACCACTTTAAACCTCCCCGATGAATTTGATTGTTCAAAAGTTGACGGGAAATTCCTGAAGCACGGATTGTATCTTAATGATGCGTTATCCAAGGCTATTATTCTCGATAGTGCCTATTATGTGGGATTGGGCCTGTACAATATCTTCCAGGTACTTAATCCACAGCTGATAGTGCTGGGAGGAGGACTCTTGAGCTGGGGAGACTTCTACCTTAATCATATTAAAAAAGTCTTCTACAACCATGCAAGAGACATGTTGTACGATCCTCTTGAAATATCAGTGTCCCGGATTGGCACTGATGTGGGTGTTATCGGCGCTGCATCATTAACACTCGAATTATGCTGAA
>CAZOZU010000190.1:1269-4903 GCA_964584355.1 uncultured Rikenellaceae bacterium | reverse complement strand
ATCAATAAATGTTATAAACGGAAGATTTGTTCCAAGGTGGACTGAAATTTGTATAATCGGTTTAACATTAAACTTATTGTAAAGGAACACAAAACTCGAGTGGTCTGTCTGGCTCAGCTCGTATTCAGGATTTTTTCTCAGGAATTCAAGCATTGTTGAATCAGCCTTTTCCAGTTCATCCTGAAAAAGAAATGTCTGTATTATTAGCTTATATGCAGCCAGTTCTTCTTCACGGTTAAATCCCGATTTAAGACATTCGGAAAGCAGTTCCGGTACCTCTTCCACTTGTCCGTTATCAAAAAGAGTCTGTGCATTTCTCAAACTTTCAGCACATGTCGTTTCCTCCTGGGATGATCCCGTTAACGGCATCATACTCAAGATTAAAAAAAATAGTACTGTGTTAATAACCGGATATGAACATTTATTCTTCATTCCCTGGTATCTTTATCTTATTTCATTAACCTTAATATTATAATCTTTATCGGTACAGGTCTGTTCAAGAGGAATGTCCCTGGCAACATATGTATTCCACTCATCCTGCGTCATATTACGTGTCACACGATCACAGATATCTTCAACCATGTATTGTACATGGGAAGGACGACCGACAAGATTTTGTGTGTCCTCATAAGTACCTGAAACGAGAAGCTGACCATTTGAACTGAATTGAATTACCAGCACAAAACCCTCATTATCACTTAACGTGATAGGAGGTTCGGTAAGATCGGCAATATTGTTGAAAATCTTAATCGACTTATCATTACTTGCCGTTGCCATCTGGTTCTGCAGCGGGTTAAACCTGATATCGTTTATCTGTGCAGTATGGGCTTTAACTTCCGATATTATCTTGCGGTCGGCAATATCCCACAATTCAAGATTTCCATCAATATAACCAACAGTCAGAATATTTTCATCAGGTTTGAAACGTATAACCTTAATATCCTTACCGGTATTTTCAATTCTGAATGTCTCTGTTTTGTTTTCCGGATCCCATACAATAACATTTCCTTCATTGTTAATACCGGCAAGATAATTCCCGTTCGATGAAATATCTATTGATGTTATCTGCATTGTCCCGGTAGTCACATCCTGGCTTGTTCTTGCTGCCAGATCCCATTTAAGCACTTTTCCGTCGAGTGAGGCAGAGTAGAGGTAATTACCATCATAAGAAAAGACGAGTGATTTAATTTTACCCGTATGTCCCTTCAACTCATAGTGGTCGCTATTACCTTGCAATGGTATCATACGTATTGAGGAATTGCCGCTTCCGCATGCCAGCCATGCGGCATCGGGACTTACTGCAAGTACTTCAACTATAGAGGCATCGGTATAGACTACCTGGTATGTCTGCTCCCTGCCTTCAGTATTCCATTTAAGTACCTGGCCATCTAAACCTGCAGTATAGAATTCATTCTTACCGGGAACATATGCAATACTCTTTATACCACTATTATGTCCTTTAAAGACCCTATAGTTAACATTCCCGTATTGTTTTGCAACATTATAAAGACCCGTATAGATATCAGCATCATTTTCAAGACCCTTATTATTCTTATTGAACAGGTAAGCCTGGTAAGAGAGCAGTGTCTGGAGGTCCTGCTGGCCCTGAACCTGTAATGACTTGATAGACATCGACTTACCAATTGAGAGCATTCTCAGCCTCAAAGCCTCTTCCCTCTCATTATTAGCTATTCTTGCATTTTCAGCGGCTCTAATACTTGCCCTTGTTGCTGAATCAGCCTGGACTTCCGCAAAACCTCTTTGACGTTCTGCTTCATCGGCATTTCTTACTGCCAAAGCTCTCTGATCAGTGGCAATATTTCTTTGCTCAACAGCTTCAGCTTCTTTTAATATGGCTACATTAGCACTTGAGTCCGCACGTTCTTTTTCCAGAGTTGCCAGCCTTTCATTTTCAACAGCTAACCGTCTTTGAATCTCTTCCTGTTGCCTTCTTTCCTCGGCAAGCAGTGTTGCCCTGTCGGCAGCGATCTTCTGAACAAAGGCAAAGAGCATGAATCCCAGCGATATGATAGCTGCTGTCCCGAGGATCATTGCAACGATCTTTGCTCTCTTCATTTGTCTTTTTTGCAGCCTTATCTTGCTTTCCTCCTCATCGAGATATTCCTTTTCGCTTGTCCTGAGGTAAACCATTGCCCTTTCGAAGGCAGGGTCATATCGTTGTGCCCATTCCAGTGTTGGTTTCTGCTGGTCGCGCCAGTTTATGGCAAGCTGCAGATCGGGTGGTCGCCAGAGGCTTGTCTTCCCCTGCTGGAACATCGCTGATGCCTCTGAAAGGCGAAGGTACATCTGCACCGATGCAGCCTCTTCATCAACCCATCCTTTAAGACGATCCCACAACCTCATGAGACTCTCATGGGAGAGATCTATAATTGATTCGTCGGTCAACGGGATTTCCTGTCGTGGTGTAATAAATGACCTGGATGGTATTCTGAATTTTTCAACAACGTCGAAGAGCTCTTCACTTGTACATTGTATGATCGATTTTATTGTTGTCACACTCGACGGATGACGGATACCTTTATTGTCAGCTCCTTTTTCCGTAATTGTTTTGAATATCTTCTCACAGATCTCTTTTCCGCGTGAACTAAGTTCTTCGAATGCTTCGTTGGCATGCCGCGACATTGCATCAGTCATAGTACCCACAGAATCATAATCGGTATAACTGATTGGACGTCCCGGTTCATCCAGTTCCTGCCAGTGGGTCCATGTTCTCATAAGAGCATGCTGCAGTACCGGCAGTTGATCCGTCCTGTCCCCTATATCCTTAAGAAGTGTTTCAACAAGTTTTTCTTCAATAGATGCTCCGGCATATTTTACAGGTCCCTTAATCGCCTGCCTGTAATTCTCCCTGTCCATGTGGGGTACAAGGTAGTTGCTGTTATTAATTAATTGCGTAAGCCCCTGATAATGTGCGCATTCCCCGATAAAGTCGGAGCGCATTGTTATTATTGTGTATATATTACCCTCGGGCTGGATGATGGCACTAACCATTTTTTCCACAAATTCAGTTGCCTGTTCTTCCTTATCTCCACCAGCACTGGCAGTACTATATCTGAAAAGCTCTTCAAACTGATCAACAACAAAAAGAACCTTTTCGTTCCCGCTGATAAGATATTTCTTTAAAGTAGATGTAATACCGTCGGTATTTAAATGCATATCCAGAAGTATCGTCTCCACTTCTGTTTTTTCCAGGTCAGTACCTGTAATTTCTTCTTTTATTGAGTTTCCGAGATTACCCAATGGGTCACTGCCCGGGCGGAACATGATGATTTTCCATTTCGAGGATTCATTTTCTACCATGTTTCTGATCTTTGGTAAAACACCGCAATGAATGAGTGATGATTTACCGCTGCCTGAAGCTCCGATTACTGTTACAAAACGATTCTCCAGAAGTTTTTTCAGTACCTCTTCACTCTCCTTTTCACGTCCAAAGAACAGGTCGCTTTCATCAGGTGCGAATGGCCTCAGCCCCGGAAAGGGATTGGATGTACGTATCTCTTGTTTTAATCCCATAATAAGAAATTAAAATATATTGTTTTCTATATCTTAATGCCAATAACCAGAATATCATCTACCTGGTCGTTGGAACCTTTCCATTTCAGATGTCTCTTAT
>CAZOZU010000190.1:0-1259 GCA_964584355.1 uncultured Rikenellaceae bacterium | reverse complement strand
TGAGTATCTTCTTCTGTTCTTTCATTGGTAAAGGGTGGATTTCGAGAAGAAGTTTCTCAAACCTCTTATACATAAATTTCTTTCCATCCAATCCTCCGAACTGGTCAGGATATCCGTCTGAGAAAAGGTAAAGACAATCACCACTTTTCAGGTCAATGATATTATTTACAAAGCTCTGCGGATCGCCACCCTCATATGCTCCTATAGGAAAACGATCACCTTTATACCTGGTAACCTCGTTATTCCGTATCAGTACCAGGGGATTATTTGCTCCGGCAAATTCAGTCTTCATAGCTTTAAGATCAAGGACACAAAGGGCCATATCCATCCCGTCCTTTATTGAATCATCACCGGTATTTTCGTTCAGTGTTGTTATTACTCCCTTATTAAGTTCATCGAGTATTTTACTTGCCGATCTGGCTTTCTTAACAGTCACAACATGATTCAGCTGGTTGAAACCCACGATCGACATAAATGCTCCGGGCACTCCATGGCCGGTACAGTCAATAGCTGCTATCATGAAAAGCCCGTCAACTTCATGAATCCAGTAAAAATCTCCGCTTACAATATCTTTTGGTAAATAATAAATGAAGCAATTTTTCAGATGCGCACTTATAGTTCTGAATGTAGGTAGTATTGCATTCTGTATCCGGCGTGCATAATATATACTGTCGGTAATATGTTTTTTCTGCTCCTCAATTTCCTCTTTCTGCTTTTCAATTTTAATAGTCCTTTCTTTTACTTTTTCTTCCAGTTCATAAGTATAGCTTTCCAATTGGGCTATCATCATATTGAACTTCTCGGAAAGTCTTGTTATTTCGTTATTACCAACCACTTCAGCTCTCTCCCGGAGGTTTCCGTCTGTTATCCTGTTAACATTCTCCACCAGGTTTTTTATCGGCTGTGTAATTACCCTTGCTTTTCTGTAAATCAATATAGTAAGAGCAATAAGTGTCACTACAAAAACAAGTAAGAACTTTATGATTTCATTTCTCAATAATGCCTTCTGGGCAGTAAGGTCGGAAATGATCCTTATCACAGAACCCTGACTATATAAGCTTGATGGTTTATCTTTTATACCTGCCCTTTCCATATAAATATACCGGTAATTATACCATGATTTCCCTTCCTTTTCCGTAATGTTGATTGTATCTTTTTCAGTAAATGCTCTTAACAGGTTCTCTTTCTGATTTATAATCTCGTATGCATTTTTATTCATGCTGAATGGTTCATCAGCTATCAGGAACAATTCAACATCA
>CAZOZU010000189.1:0-4949 GCA_964584355.1 uncultured Rikenellaceae bacterium | reverse complement strand
TTTACCCACTGTTTAATTACAGAGCCAGTGTTGAATTTCCAGTCTTGTTAACTGATATGAAATAACACAGCAAACATAGCATATTGTTAAAGCGAAGTATAACAAGCTTATAAAGTCTATTATATTGATTGTGTTGTTTGTCTCTTTTACCGAGTATTTATCAGGAGCCGGATTATCAGGAAATCATCATTAAGGATCATTTTTTATTCTCATTTAATGTCAACAGACTTTTTGCATTTGCTCTTAACAATCCTTGCTGCACTTATTATTATTTGTACAGCAATTATATTCTTTACTATTAAACTGAAAAAGATTAACAGAGAGCTAAAGGATAAAAATAGAAAAATAAAAGAGATCAACTCTGAACTTCAAAAGACAAATGAGGAACTTAAAGAACAAAAAAATCTTATTGCCAGGGAGTATTATGAATCGGATAAATTCTTAAGTAATTTAATACAATCTGCCGAGGATGCTATCTCTTTTTATGACAAGGACTGGAATATCAAGTATGCGAATCCGGCATTTTATTCGATTATTGGTTATGACAGGGAATCATATCACTCAACTGGGGTTTCTAGTCTTATTCACCCTGATGACAGGGATTTTTTTGAAAGAAGAGTTACGGGACTGAAAGAAAATGGGATATTTAACAGTGACCTCCGGCTTAAACATAAAGATGGACATTTCTTAACACTCTCTACAAGATCAGTTGCCGTCAGGGATGATGCAGGAAAAATACTCGGATCGTTATCAATATCAAGAGATATAACAGAACTCAAGCAGGTACATGAAGATCTTGTTAAAGCTAATCTTGAAGCGGAAACAAGTAACAGGCTAAAATCAAGTTTTCTGGCTAATATATCACACGAAATAAGAACTCCTTTAAACAGTGTAATCGGTTTTTCTAATCTTCTTCTCAGTAATGATGTCTCACAAGAGATGAAAGAAGAATATGTTGAACACATAAATCACAACAGTGAAAAACTGCTTCAGATAATAGGCGACATTATCGATCTTTCAAGACTTGAAAGCTCTCAAATTGAGATTTCTTATGAGGAAACATCTGTAAGTGAGATTGTTAATGAGGTAGTGGGGGAGGCAAGGAAGGAGATCAAACGAAATGAGAAATCGATAAACCTGAATGTACAAAATCAGTTTGAAGATAATTGCGACCTGATCTTTACTGACAGAATATGGCTTAAAAGAGTATTGTCACATATTATGGATAATGCCATAAAATTTACTCTTGATGGATCAATTGTATTGTCCTATTTAAGAGAGGATGAAGATCTTGTTTTTTCTATTAAAGATACCGGAATAGGTATTAGGAAGGAAAATCTCACAAATATTTTCGAGGAATTCCGTCAGGAAATAGAGGGTCATCATCGCCCCTTCGAAGGACTAGGTATTGGACTGACACTTGCTAAAGAGGTAGTTGACAGGATGGGGGGAAAGATATCTGTTGAGTCGGAAAAAGGAATCGGATCAGAATTCAGGTTTTCCATTCCCTACCGCCCTGCAGGAAGTACAAAAGCAAAGGTAAAAACACTTTTAAATGATCAAGAGGACAGAATATTGGATTGGAGTTCAAAGAAATGTCTTATAGTTGATGATAATAAAGATGTATTGATTTACCTGAACAGGATATTACTTGATTCAAAAATAAAGGTACTGACAGCCCGGTCAGGAGCTGATACCATTGAACTAATAGAAGAAGTCCCTGACCTGGATATTGTTATTCTCGACATGCAAATGCCCGGGATGAATGGAATAGAGGTAACAAAAAAAATAAGAAAAGTAAGGAAGAACCTTCCTGTCATTGCACAGACAGCTTTCATTTTTGAAGATGATAAAGATATAATACTGCAGGCAGGATGTGATGCTTGCCTTATTAAACCCATCCGTAAAGAACATCTCCTTACTATTATGACTTCGTTTCTTAAGGAGATCTGAATTCTCTCCATATTTCTTACTACATTGCATTTAACTTGAAATCAATGGCTGGTAAGTATGCAGATATAATATTACCTCTGGCTGTAAGAGAAAGATTTACTTACATGATTCCGGATCACCTTTCCGGATTTATAAAACCTGGTGTTAAAGTAATGATTCAGCTTGGCAACAGGAAAATTTACACAGGGATAGTCTGCAGACTTCATGACGATACTCCTTCTTATAAAAATATTCGGTCAGTGATTGATGTAACCGATCCTGTTCCTGTTACAAATGAGAAACAACTACAACACTGGCAATGGGTATCAGATTATTATATGTGTTCTGAAGGAGAGGTAATGAAGGCAGCCGTTCCAGGAGCATTCTTTGCGACAGGTGAGACCTCCGCTCCTCTGAAAGAAAAATATAAACCAAAGGAAGAGTCATTTATTGAACTGTCAGCAAGATTCTCAGATCAGGAGTTAAATGAAATCCTGGACAAACTGGTAAGATCACCAAAACAAAGTGAGATTCTTACAGCTTATCTTCATTTAACAGATTATACACCGGATTCTTATGTGAAACCGCTACGAAAATCGATATTGCTTAAAGAGGTCGGAACAACCCCGGGTACAATTGATTCGCTGGTTAAAAAAGGTATATTCTCGTTGGTTACACTTGAGGTAGGCAGACTGAAAGATTATGGAAACAGTAATGAGCCGTTAAGGAGATTAAGTGATAGTCAGCTGGTTGCGTATAATTCTATTACTGATTTATTTAAGGGAAAAGATATTGTTTTACTGCATGGAGTTACATCAAGCGGGAAAACTGAAATCTATATTCATTTGATTGAGGAACAATTAAAACAGGGCAGGCAGGTCCTTTATATGCTTCCTGAAATTGCATTGACCGCACAGATCATCTTACGGTTACAAAAACATTTTGGCAAAGTAACAGGTGTTTATCATTCACGGTTTAATGATCAGGAGAGGGTTGAGATATGGAAACGGGTTGCTGATGAGAATCCGGATACAGGATACAGGTTGATTCTTGGTGTAAGGTCATCAATATTCCTGCCGTTCAATAATCTGGGATTGGTAATTATTGATGAAGAGCATGATACTTCTTATAAACAGCATGATCCTTCACCAAGGTATCATGCACGTGATTCGGCTATAATACTGGCATCACTCCATGGGGCAAAAACAGTTCTGGGATCTGCTTCTCCTTCCATTGAGAGTTATTACAATGCAGAAGCCCGAAAATACGGATATACACAATTAAAGGAAAGATATGGATTAATAAAACTGCCTGATATAATAATAGCCAATACACGTGAGGCGTACAGGAAAAAACTGATGGTCTCTCACTTTACACCTGAACTGATGGAGGCAATCGATCAGGCTCTCAGCAGAGATGAACAGATCATTCTTTTTCAAAACAGAAGAGGATTCTCTCCATATATTGAATGTCCCGAATGTGGATGGATACCTGCATGTACACAGTGTGCTGTTAACCTCACATATCATAAAGGGATAAACCGTCTTGTTTGTCATTACTGTGGATATAACTCGGCAATACCTGACAGATGTGGCAATTGTATGTCTCCGGGATTAGCAACAAGGGGATTCGGTACTGAAAAGATTGAAGATGAGATTAAGATCATTTTTCCAGATGCCAGGGTGGCAAGGATGGATCAGGATACGACAAGAAGCAGAAATTCATTCAATAAGATCATTCAGGATCTTGAAGAACGACGCATAGATATCCTTATTGGCACGCAAATGATTTCTAAAGGTCTTGATTTTGAAAACCTTACAGTTGTCGGAATACTAAATGCCGATAACCTTCTCAATTTTCCTGATTTCAGGGCTCATGAGAGAAGTTACCAGCTGATGGAGCAGGTAAGCGGAAGAGCCGGACGAAGACAGAAACAGGGAAAGGTGGTGATACAGACATCGGATCCTGCAAATAAAATAATAAGACTTGTTTTACAGCATGATTATCATAACATGTTTAAGATGCAGGCGGAAGAAAGAAAAAGTTTTAATTATCCGCCATTCTGCAGGTTGATAAGGATAAACCTTAAACATAAGGATCTTAGCCTGCTGAATAAATATGCAGAGATTCTTGGCAATGATCTTAAGACGATTTTCGGTAAGAGGGTGCTGGGCCCGGAATTTCCCCTGATATCCAGAGTTCAACTATGGTATATCAAAACAATCTTACTGAAAATAGAGAAGGAAAAACCTGGAACAAAAACAAGACAACTGATAGTTGAATCCCTAAAAAGACTTGAAAAAGAAAAGGGTGCAACATCGCTGAAGATATCAATTGATGTGGATCCGTATTAGGTTTATCATTTCAATATTTGTGATAATCGATAAAAATATGCCAGTTGTCAAAAGGATTTAAAAATTCTTGTTTTATAAAATGGCAAAGGTTAAATTTGTATATAGGAGAAAAAAAATTAATCTAACCATTCCTTATAAATAATATTTTGGAAATATTGATCTGAGGTTTTTAATAATCAAAACAAGTTTCATTATGGAAAAATTACCCCGAAGCTTCATAATCCTGTTATCATTTTTTGTCTTGGTACTTATGCTTACGACATGCAAAAAAGAGGAAATACAGGTAGTCTATTCAGAGGTTATCACAGTGGGAACCTCAAATACAACATCAACAAGCACCGATGTTGAGGGGAATATTGTAGAATTAACTTCTGCAACACATGGTGAATTCGGTGTTGCCTGGGATACTCAGTCTAATCCGACAATATATATAAATAAGGTCCTTGCAGATGGATCAGTTGACACGGGATCATTTACAATACATTTATCAGAATTGGATCCTTCAACAACCTACCATGTACGGGCTTTTGTGAAGGATAATAAAAAATATATCTATGGTTCAGATGTTTCATTTACTACCTCTGCTGCAGTGCTCCCTGTGGTAACAACTACCACAGTGTATGGTATAACTTCAACTTATGCTTATTCGGGAGGCGATGTTGA
>CAZOZU010000188.1:0-4949 GCA_964584355.1 uncultured Rikenellaceae bacterium | reverse complement strand
GTTCCGGGCGAGGTGTTTAAAAAGAGCGGATTTATAATTCTTAAAAGATATTGAAATAGTCCGGAGTAAAAACTCCGGATTGTTACTCGAGAAAGAGTATGAGCAGACTGAAATATATTTTTGTTTTAATATGGTTTCTTATTCCTGGCGGATTACAGGGACAGGCTGTTACTGATTCAGAAAGGATAAGTCTGGCTTATCCTGTTTACAGTCAGTATCTTCATAACGGACTAATGATAAATCCTGCCTATGCAGGTTCCCGGGAAGCCTTAAGTGCAGTTTTGTCGTACAGGATGCAATGGATGGGAACAGCAGGCGCTCCGGTACTGCAGTCAGCATCTTTACATTCGCCGATGAAAAATGACAGGGTGGCACTTGGCCTCAAGGCTCACTTCATGCAGTATGGTGTCACAAGGTCAACGAACATATATGCTGTTTATGCTTATCATATAAGAGTGGGTGACGGAAAATTATCATTCGGACTTAAGGCAGGTGTTGATATGTCAAATACCGATTATACGGGCTTGTTGCTTACAAATATGGGAGATCCTGTCTTTGCCAATGATGAACAATTATATATTCTTCCAAATGCAGGTGCAGGTATATATTATTTCAGCAAGAGGTTATTTGCGGGTTTTGCGGTTCCCTCTTTCCTGAGTTACAAACGGACTGACCAGGGATCAACACAAGCTTATCATTCATTTAATGAATATGATTTTATATTTTCTGCAGGGGGCCTTATAACATTCTCACAGACCTTCAAATTTAAACCATCAGTGCTGGTAGATTACTCATTGCAGGAAACGAAAAAGCTTAACCAGCTTGATATCAATGGTAATTTAATAATAGCTGATCTGGTATGGATTGGCGCATCATGGAGAACATCTGAAGAAGTAATTGTTGGAATATTGCAGGTGCAACCAACACCCCAGCTTTTAATTGGATTATCATATGATTATCCGGCAGGCAGAATGAACACATATTCGAAAGGATCGAGTGAATTTATTTTAAGATATGAATTTGGGTCTAAAGTAAGTGCAGCAAATCCAAGATATTTTTAATCCTATGTTGAGGAAGAAACACTATATTATACTTTTATTTTTTTCTATATTCTTTGTTACGCTGCAGGCACAGCAGCCTTCTGTTTACAAAATTTCACGACTGCCATTTAATTCAGGAGTATTTAGTGATATCTCACCCATTATAGTTCAGGATGGCATTATATTTTGCTCTGACAGGCGTTTCAGTGCCTTTAGTGACAGAAAAACATTTGAGGGCAGGCGGCTCTATAATCTTTATAAAATTGAACGCAGGGACAGCTTAAGATGGGGGAAACCGCAGGAAATAAACAGCGAAAGAAGCACTCTTTTCAACAGTGGGCCGTTATGCTTTTCTCCTAACGGTAATACAGTATATTTTACCAGTGAAGTGGAAACAGGTAAGATAGCACATAAAAAGAATTTTAAAAACCATCTGGGGATATTTATCGGAGAGATGTCAGGTACAGATATTCTTTCAATACAACCATTTCTTTATAATAGTACACAATATGAAGTTGGGCATCCCTCAATAAGCAATGATGGTAAATATCTCTTTTTTGCCTCCGATATGCCAGGCGGCGAGGGGGGATCGGATATTTATTATTGTGAATGGATTAACGGTGCATGGGACACACCTGTAAACCTTGGTCCACAAATTAATTCATCAGGATCTGAGAATTACCCTTTCATACATCCTTCAGGGAGGTTGTATTTTTCATCAGACCGAACGGGGGGAATAGGGAATCTGGATGTGTATTATACAATGTTAACTCAGGGTAACTGGGAAATACCTTCACTCGTTCCGGAACCTATTAATTCCCAGTATGATGATTTTGCATTTGTGGCAGATGAAGCCATGCAAATGGGCTATTTCTCATCAAACCGGGGAAGGAGTGATGATATTTACAGGTTTTCATCAACAATTATCCGGAAAGCATCTTGCGATACTCTGATAGAAAACAATTATTGTTATGAATTCCTTGAAGAGAATGCGATTAAATGGGATACAATACCATTCCGTTATGAATGGAAATTCGGAGATGGAACGAAGGGTGCCGGGTCTATAGTCGAACACTGCTATCCGGGTCCCGGAAGATATTTGATACAACTTGATGTGATAAACCTTGTCACAAAAGAGGTAATGTATAATGAAAAAACATATAGTCTTGAAATAACTGATATTGAACAGCCCTATATTTCATCACCGGACCAGAGTACAACAGGGCAGAGAATAAGGTTTAGTGCTGAAAATACGAACCTGCCGGGATGGGATATCGGCAGGTATTACTGGAATTTTGATGATGAAACAATAGCAATTGGCAAGGAAGTTGATAAAGTATATCCTAGACCCGGAACTTATAATGTTCAGCTGATAGTATCGACTGAACCCGATCCGGGAGGAGTTGTCAGGGAAGCGTGTGTTTGTAAAAATATTACAATAACAGGCCAGCCCTGAAAATGAAAATACTAATTTTGCGATTTAATGATATTGAATAAGACTCTATACACAATAATATTATCTCTCAGCCTCTCAGGCCTGATTCAACTGACAGAAATATATGGACAGGAGGTGCCTGGCAGAGATGAGAATATTACATTCCTTGTAACTTTCGGAAAAGAAGGTGAGACTTCATGGGGTGATGATGATTTCTACCAGATTTTCTTTTTTGCTATTCCAAGAGATTATGATCAGCAGTTTTATATTAGAGTATTTGATCCCGATACCGGAGGAGAACATGATGAAATCCAGGGTGAATTCAATACACGTAGCCTCTTTTCTATATACGGGGGACAGGGGGTCGATCCGGATAAAAATGAAGAATCCAAAGGATTATATAACGAGCCTAATTATAAGAGCGGCAACTTGCTGGCATCCAGGGTTTTTGGCGGAGAACCACGGTATGATAACAAATATTTTACATTCGGTCCTTTTAACCCGACAGCAGGCGATTTCAATACTAAGTGGAACTCATATATATTTAAAATAGTATGTGAAGGAATAAACGGCGATGATGGTAACCTTTACCGTTATTTTCTGAGTCGCGACCCTGAAAACAATATCCCGATTGAAGGAGCCAATGCATTTACTTATGAATATACTTTCAGAATGTGGAACGATTTTAAAAGCGTAGCACATATTTACCCATATGTCGATACAGGTGTGATTTATATAAGACTGAGAAATTTCGACTGGGA
This sequence comes from uncultured Rikenellaceae bacterium, assembly GCA_964584355.1. Classification (GTDB taxonomy): domain Bacteria; phylum Bacteroidota; class Bacteroidia; order Bacteroidales; family VadinHA17; genus LD21. The sequence goes on along the minus strand of CAZOZU010000188.1, from coordinate 1,713 downwards.
TGATGATGGCAATATTCTGGTAGTATCAAGATATAAACAGGGAATTGATGCACCGATTTCCGGTGAAGACTATTGGGCTGAATCCAGAATACCAATTGAACCCCCTGAAGTAGGATCCTCCCTCGATTTCCAGTTTCATAAGAAACAGGGAGAACTGGTTAAAAATAATAATGTAGTGGTTACTCTTGAAAACCAGAGAGGTGATGCTCTGCAGTTTTTCAGCTCACCAATTGGAGGAGTTCCCGTATATCAAACAAGTATTCAGGTCAGAAAAGTAAAGCCTAAATAAAAACTGAAGCCGGAATGAGGTTCAGATTACAAAGTGAAATATCAATTGCCATTGGGTTCTTTTTACTCTTTTCATACAAGATAAATGGACAGACATATAGTTACAAGAACTATGGAGTTGAAAGTGATATTCCAAATTCATTCATATATACCATTAACCAGGATGATAACGGTTATCTGTGGGTAGGCACAGGCCAGGGGCTGGCTAAATTCGACGGATTCAATTTTTACAGTGTTACATTTCCCGATTCTGCTATAGGACGGTATCCGACAACAAGTCTTAAAGACAAAAACGGAACTCTCTGGTTTGGCTGCAATGATGGAACAATATTTTACACCGAAACCAATCAACTGAAAAAACTGGAACTCTCAAATACAAGAGAAATAAGCGAACTCCTCGAAGGACCTGACGGTTATATTTATATTATACCACAGGGTCAGTCAATAAGCCGGGTGAATTCTGTAAACATAAATGAAATAAAGACTTACGATATTGACAGAAGTATGGTCCTTTTTTCAGCATGTTTTACAGAATCGGGAGAATTGTTGCTTGGCACACAGGAAAATATATGCTTATACAGAATTGAAGATGACTCAATAACTCAGCTAAGCAAAATTGAAGGATTTGATTACTATAATGTTCTTGAGATATTTAAACTTGAAAACAGAGATATCTACCTGATTGGTACAAACGGCAACGGACTTTTTCGTCTTGAATTATCCGAAAACAAAGAAAACCTGTCGCGTTTTCAGGGGAATGCTGAACTTGATTATCTGAGCATACAATCAATTATTGAGGATTCGGAAAGTTACCTTTGGCTAGCAACAAATGAATCGGGAATGCTGCGGATGAATCTTTCTCCGGATTACGAAAAAATAGAATCAGCCGTGTTTTTCGATAAGACCTCAGGTCTCCCCGGAAATAATATCAGAAGAGTATTCCAGGATGTTGAAGGTAATTATTGGATCGGATTGTTCGGTGACGGACTATCTTTGCTTAATTCTTATGCTTTCAACTTTTTTTCCCCGGGTCTTACTCCTGAAACAAATAATATAATTTATGTAAATAAACTGGGTGAGGATTATTTATTGGGAACACCAGCAGGATACTATCTTTTTAACCTTGAAAATAATAAAACAAAATCATTTGTCGATTTGATGCAGAAAACCGGCAAAAGTGAAATCTCATCATATTTTGTTGATGATGAAGGCAATATCTGGGTTGGCACAGAGGGAGAAGGTCTTTTTATTAGAAACTCGAGTGGTATAATAAGACTATTTTACCGTTCAGGTGATTCAGGAGTGGATTATGTAAAAGATATACTTGTTGATAAAAAATATGTCTGGCTTGGAACTCTTAATGGTGTTATTATTCTTAACAGAAGTTCAGGTACCGTTAAAAATAAGTATACTATTAATAATGGA
>CAZOZU010000187.1:0-4966 GCA_964584355.1 uncultured Rikenellaceae bacterium | reverse complement strand
CATGCTATTCCCAGTCTGTCGGCATCAGGATCTGTAGCCATTACCAGATCTGCCCCTTTACTTACTGCCTTTTCAATAGCCAGTTTCATTGCATCCGGTTCTTCAGGATTGGGCGATTTTACAGTCGGGAAATTACCATCTGGTTGTTCCTGCTCCGGAACATTGATAATGTTATTGAATCCGAATAACCTTAGTGCAGGTGGAACAAGCATAGCACCAGTTCCATGAATAGGTGTGAATACAATTCCAAGATCACTGTTACTACTTATGACCTCAGGATTAATTCTCATTTTCAGAACCTCCTGCAGGAATGCATCATCAGTTTCTTTTCCGATTATATTTATTTTCTCTTTTTTACCGTCGAATTTAATCTCACTGACCGATTTGATATTGCGTACCTCATCGGTAATCCCCTTATCATGAGGTGCAACAACTTGCCCGCCGTCATCCCAGTATGCTTTGTAACCATTATATTCAGGGGGATTATGAGATGCTGTGATGACCACTCCACTCTGGCATTTAAAATGACGTATCGCAAATGATAATTCAGGTGTCGGCCTTAATGAATCGAACAGGTACACTTCAAAGCCATTTGCTGAAAAAATATCTGCTGAGGTTTCAGCAAAAAGCCTGCTGTTGTTACGGCAGTCATGAGCAATTGCCACCCTTATATTTTCATTTCCACACTGTTTGATTATGTAATTTGAAAGTCCCTGGGTAGCCATGCCAAGAGTATAAATGTTCATCCTGTTGGTTCCGGCTCCCATTATGCCTCTCAGTCCCCCGGTTCCAAATTCCAGGTCCTGGTAAAAAGCATCAACTAGCTTTCTCTCATCTTTTTCAAGCATCTCCCGAACCTCATTGCGGGTCTCTTCATTGAATTCAGAGCCCAGCCATGATTCGGCTCTCTTCCTGATGTCGTCTAATGATAACATATTGATAGAGGTTTTATTGGTATATATTTAGTTTATACAAAGGAACACAAAGAACACACACATTAAATAATTTGTTCAATACATTTGTTTAAACTATCTCTCCAGTGAGGTATTTCAAGGTTAAAATTCTCTTTTATCCTGCTTTTATCCAGTACCGAGTAAAATGGTCTTTTTGCCTTTGTCGGAAAATCTTTTGACAATATCGGAATTATTTTACATTGAAGTCCGGCCTCCTTTACTGTTTCCTGTGCCAGATCATACCAGCTGCATACACCCTCATTTGAATAATGATAAACTCCGGCATTAAAAGCCAGCTGGTTTCTTATCACACCGGCAATTATGGATAATATTGCCTCTGCCAGGTCGGCTGCATATGTTGGAGTTCCAATCTGGTCAAAAATAACTTTCAGGGAATCATGCTCCTTTGCTTTGGCCAGTATCGTTTTTACAAAGTTTGAACCGTATGATGAATATAACCATGATGTTCTTATGATCATTGATCCATGGTGCATGAGAGCGCCTTTTTCTCCCTCGAGCTTTGAACGTCCGTATGCAGTTTGGGGATTTGTTGCAGCAGTTTCACTGTAAGGAATATTTGCCTCTCCATCAAAGACATAATCGGAAGAGACATGGATAAATCTGCAGTTCAATTCTTTTATTGCTTCAGCAATGTTACTGACAGCAGTGCCATTTACCAATAAAGCTTTATCATACTCATCTTCAGCTTTGTCTACGAAATTATAAGCAGCACAATTGATGATCCAGTCGGGCCGGTTTTTATGTATGAAATCAGCAGTTTTGTCCGGGGATGAAATATCGAGATCAGAAACATCGGTAAATATAAAATCGTATCCGTAGTAGTTTTCTGATAATCTTTTCAACTCACTTCCGAGCTGGCCATTTGCTCCCGTAATAAGAATAACTGCCATGATATTAAAGATAGTATTAAAAATTCATATCTGCTTTTTCCAGTGGAGGATTTTTCTGGTCCTTTTCGCTGATGATAGGAGTGGTATCACCCAGTTTCCAGTCAATATCAAGAACCGGATCTGTCAGCGAGATGCCTCTGTCCGCCTGTTTATTATAGAGATTGTCTACCTTGTATTGTACGATAGCTGTTTCACTCAAAACAGAAAAACCGTGTGCAAATCCTCTCGGGATAAGAAATAGTGCTTTACTTTCGGAATCGAGCTCAATACCGTACCATTTTCCATAAGTCCCGGAATTTTTACGTAAATCGAGAGCCACATCATATATTCTTCCCTCAACAACCCTTATAAGCTTTGCCTGATCATGAGGTTTAAGCTGATAATGAAGACCGCGGATAACACCTCTGGTCGATTTTGACTCATTATCCTGGATAGGTATGAATGATATTCCTGCTTTACGGAATGCCTCTATGTTGTAACATTCAAAAAAATAGCCTCGTGAATCCGAATATATTGCCGGTTTTATAATGTAGAGTCCGGTAAATCCTGTTTCTACTTTTTCCATGTTGCTGTTTGTTACTTTGATCCTTCGATAATATTGATTTCCTCTGAGACTATTCTGAGGAGGTACTGTCCATACTGACTTTTGGCAAGAGGTTCTGCAAGAGCTTTCAGCTGGTTCTTGTCTATGAATCCTCTTTTATATGCTATCTCTTCAATGCATGATGCTTTAAGTCCCTGTCTTTGTCCCAGTGTAGCAATAAAATTAGCTGCCTGGAGCAGACTCTCAAAAGTACCGGTATCGAGCCATGCCATTCCTCTTCCCATCAGCTTTACTTCAAGCCTGCCTTCGTTCAGATAGAGCCTGTTCAGGTCTGTTATTTCCAGTTCTCCACGTGCTGATGGTTTAAGCATTTTTGCCTTGCTGACGACACTGTTATCATAGAAATATAATCCTGTTACAGCGTAGTTCGATCTGGGTTTGGAAGGTTTTTCCTCTATACTGATAACTTTATGATTTTTATCGAAATCAACGACTCCATAGCGTTCAGGATCAGTAACATAATAACCGAAAACACAGGCTCCTTCTTTAAGTTTGGCTGTATCTAGAAGCGTTTCACCAAATCCGTGACCATAAAAGATATTATCACCCAGGATCATACAAACCGGATCTTTTCCGATAAATTCTTCACCCAGGATAAAAGCCTGAGCCAGTCCTCCGGGTGAGGGCTGTTCCATATAGCTGAATTTTAATCCGAGAGGCGATCCATCCCCCAGAAGGTTTTGGAATCCTGGAAGATCACGGGGAGTGGATATTACCAGAATATCACGTATCCCTGCCAACATCAGCACCGACAAAGGATAATATATCATTGGTTTGTCATATACCGGAAGCATCTGTTTCGATATTACGCTTGTGATCGGGTAAAGCCTTGTCCCTGAACCACCTGCTAGAATAATGCCTTTCATAAAATATATAGTTTTACTTTTTCTTTAAACCCACCCCAAACCCTCCGCTATCGCGGAGCAGGCTTCCGCTATCGCGGAATCTCCGCGTTGCTCCGATCTCCCAGGAGGGGATTTTAAATATCAGCCAAACTCTCTCCAGCTTTATTTTGGTTAGGAACCAGCAACCTATCTCCTTCCTATTCCAAAATACTCGAATCCAGCTCTTTTAATTAATGCAGGATCGTATATATTTCTGCCATCAAAAATAACTTTTCCTTTCATGATATTGGCCATTTTTTTCAGGTCAGGAATATGAAACTCCGACCACTCTGTCATCAACACCAGTGCATCAGACTCACTAAGTGCATCATAAGGATCCGCAGCATATGAGATCCTATTACCAAGCTGTTTCCTGGTTTCATTTATGGCAGCCGGATCGTAAGCTTTTATAACAGCTCCCTCTTTTAACAGCTTCTCAATGAGATGTATTGACGATGATTCCCTTATATCATCGGTTTTGGGTTTAAATGATAATCCCCAGATACCAATAAGCTTATTATTGAGACTGTCATTAAAATACTTTCTTATTTTGTTGAACATCACATTCTTCTGAAATTCATTTGCTTTTTCAACAGCCTTTATCACTTTCAATTCATATTCATGGTCCTCTGCTGTCTTTATTATTGCCTTTACATCTTTGGGAAAACAGGATCCTCCATAGCCTGAACCAGGGTACATGAATTTACTGCCAATTCTCGAGTCGCTTCCGATTCCTTTCCGTACATTATTGATGTCGGCTCCCATAAGGTCACAGAGGTTTGCAATCTCGTTAATGAAGCTGATACGTGTTGCAAGCATTGCATTAGCTGCATATTTAGTAATTTCAGCTGATATTATATCCATAAAAAGGATCGGGTGGTTATTAAGGACAAAGGGCATATACAGACGCTTCATTATTTCTCCGGATTTTTCATTATCAACACCGATTACTATTCTTTCCGGTCGGAGAAAGTCTTCCACTGCAGCACCCTCCTTCAGGAATTCGGGATTGGATGCCATATCGAATGGTATATCTAAACTGCGTTTATTGAGTTGTGCCTGAATAATATTTCTAATCTTTTCCGATGTTCCCGGCGGCACAGTGCTTTTTGTAACCACAAGCACATAATCATTTAGTTTTGCTCCAATTTCATCTGCAACTGTAAGGACATGTTTAAGATCAGCGCTTCCATCTTCTCCTGATGGTGTTCCAACGGCAATGAAGATAACCTCGGCATCTTTTATTTCATCTTTGAGACTGGAAGAGAAGGAAAGTCTGTTCTTTTCAACATTACGCCTCATCATAGTCTCAAGTCCCGGTTCATAAATTGGCACGGAACCCTCATTTAACTTTTTGATCTTGTTTTTGTCTTTATCGATACATGTGACAGTAACACCACTCTCGGCAAAACAGGTCCCTGTAACCAGTCCTACATAACTTGATCCTATTACAATGATTTTCATTTAGGATTTATCAATTTATTTTTCGCAATATGCAAAGATAATAGAAGATGTGAATTAAATTCCCCATAAACTCACGACTTTCAATCGAAATATGTTCAATAGGAGTGAGGGGAGGTAAATCAGTGAAATTCCAGCATTTATTTGGGCATT
>CAZOZU010000186.1:0-4966 GCA_964584355.1 uncultured Rikenellaceae bacterium | reverse complement strand
ATACAATGGATATTTCATTCTGGTATTATAATACAGACGTTCAGATTTCACATACAGGAGGCGGGGCAAGACCTCGTAAACTTGCAGCAAAAATGGCATCTTCACTGGTACAGTTTATGAAGACAGGCAGCCCTGATGGAGGAGGATTACCGGATTGGCAGAAATACACAGCTGAGAAAGGCGAAACAATGATACTTGATGATGATTGTGAACTACAGAATGATCCTGACAGGGAAGCAAGGGAATCGCTACCGTCTTAAATCCTGTATTCATAGGATTGTCTGAAATAAATAATCGGTATAGTATTGAGTAATAAAAGTCTTTAAATATACTAATCTACTAACCAATTATAATACTATGATAGATAAGAGAAGCTTTGCAATCCGTAAAGTATTTACCGGATTATGTATTTCATTGTTATCAATGACTGTTTTGGCACAGGTTACAAAACCGCCGTCAGAATCGCCTGCTCCTGCCCGCCGGGTAACAATATCAAGACCGGTAGCTCCGAAATCACCTGAGATATTACCTGATAACAGGGTAGTTTTTAGATTGTTTGCGCCAAAGGCAACGAAGGTATCTGTTACCGGAGAATGGATGACAGGAACAGGAGCAAGTGAAGACATGGTTAAGGGTGATACGGGTTTGTGGACTCTTTCAGTTGGCCCATTAAAACCGGAATATTACGGATACAAATTTATCATTGACAGTGTTACGGTACTTGACCCGAACAATCTGCATATCAGGAGGGATTGGCTGGGACATGAAAGTGTTCTACTTATTCCCGGAAAAGAAACAGAACTGTATTTTGCCCGGGATGTCCCGGGAGGAACTCTGTCGAAGGTATGGTATGACTCCCCTGTCATCGGGCTAAGGAGGAGACTTTTTGTATATACACCTCCAGGGTATGAGAAAGGTATAGATAAATATCCTGTATTGTATTTGCTACATGGGGGATTTAATGATGAAGAAACATGGAGTTCGATGGGAAGGTTGAATGTAATAATGGATAACCTGATAGCTCAGGGTAAAGCTATACCCATGATAGTGGTCATGCCAAATGGTAATCCTGATCAAGCCGCAGTGTCTTTCGAATCTTATCCTTTCACACTACCTTCCGGCAAGGATGATAATTCGCCTGCATTTAATATGATGAATGGCTTATTCGAAATAAGCATTGTCAAAGATATTATTCCATTTATCGAAGCAAATTATCGTGTCCCGGCTAACAGGGAAAATAGGGCAATTATTGGCTATTCCATGGGAGGGGGCCAGACATTTAGAATAACTTCGGATTATCCTGATGTATTCGGTTATATAGGGTTATTCGGTCCTGCAATATTTCCACAACCTCCTGAAACAGATATGAAGATGGAAGCACTCAAAGAAGCAGATCCGATACTTTACTGGATTGGATGCGGTGTTGAAGATAATCTATGTTATGAAGGTACGACAGAAATATTACTGCCTATGTTGAAGAAGTTTAACATTAGTTTTTTATATAATGAAACGACTGGAGGCCATAACTGGTTCAATTGGAGAATATACCTTACTGAATGTGTTCCGCTTCTTTTTAAATGATCTATTTATTATGACTAAGATTAAAATAATCATCATATAATGTTTAATAATCAGAAGCGATCAGGTGCTTTGTTAGCCATCATTTTATTATCGTGGATAAGCATTTATAGCCAGGATCTTATAAACAAATCAGCAGAAAAATACTCGCCGGAATTTCACTTTTTCCCATCAATAGATCCGACAGGATTAGCTTATTACGGTGGCACATATTTTCTTAACTGGGGAACGGCTGTCAGTATTGATCTTGTTCATTGGGAAATGACGGAATACGGGACCGAAAGAAATAAGATGATTGTGGGAATTTTCGGTGGTAACAGTAATTTCAACGTATTTGGTCCCAATTCTCCTTTTCAATCACAGGTGGTTTCAATTGAATCAGGGTCAATGGTTGTTGACAGTAATAATACAACCGGATTGTCACAAAATGATCAACCTCCCTTGATAGCATTCCAGAGCAGAAGTATTGCATTTAGCATGGATACGGCAAAAACCTGGATCAAATCCGAATTTCCTCCGAAAATAGAAAATAGTACAGGTACAGGTGATCCCAAGGTATTCTGGTATGCACCGGATAAGAAATGGGTTCTGCTAATGGGAGGAACAAATATCCAGAAGATCAAATTTTTTGGATCAAAGGATATGAAAGACTGGGAATACTTAAGTGAATTTGGTCCCTGGGGCGCAGTTAATAAAGCATGGAATTGTGTTGACTTTTTTCCGTTGGCAATTGACGGTGATCCATCAAAAACAAAATGGGTACTTATAATCAGTGCTCAGTCATGTAACGGACAATATTTCATTGGTGATTTTGATGGAAAAAGGTTTACTCTTGATCAGCAGTTTATTGATGAATTGTCCTATGACATATACAAACCGTCGGGCACAATGTTATTTGATTTTGAGAGGGGTATCGATAATTGGAAGATGGAAGGTGATGCATTCGTTGAATGCCCTTCGGATGCAGGGAGTATCCTGGGTAGTGAGGGTAAACGTATCATTAGTAGTGCTCATAACAGAAGCTCCTCAAAAGGGAAAATTATTTCTCCGGAGTTTACCATAACTAAAAAATGCATCAACTTTCTGATTGGTGGCGGTAATTATCCGGATAATGAATGTGTCAATTTACTTATAGATGGTAAAGTTGTAAGGACACAGCCGGGAACTGACAACTCCTATTTAAGCTGGACTGGATGGGATGTATCTGAATTCAGAGGTAAGAATGCAAAAATTGAAATTGTTGACAATATAACCGAGGGTAAAAGTCTTTTTGACAGAGGATTTATTTACTGTGATGCAATAATGTTATGTGATGAATTGCCTGTAAAAGGTTACTATAATCCCGGTTGGGAAAAGGCATTCTGGGTTGATTGGGGTAATGATTTTTATGCTGCAAGATCCTGGAGCAATTATGCTCCGGATGAAGAAAGAAATATCTGGGTTGGATGGATGGGTAATCATATGTACAGGAATGAACCTGTATTTGGAATTATTTCAGTACCCAGGAGTCTTGAATTGAAGACCTTTCCTGAAGGCATTCGTCTTATACAGAACCCGATCAAAGAACTTGAGTCGTTGAGAACATCGCATATGATGACTAAAGAAAATACATTTGAAGGGATATGGGAACCTGAGAGATTCAAGCCCGGAAAGAATGTTTATGAGCTTATAGTGGAATTTGAGAATATCTCTGCGGAAGAATTCGGATTGAACTTATGTGTTGGAGAAAATGAGAAAACTGTAGTAGGTTATAATGCATGCGAAGAGAGGCTATATGTTGACAGGCGGAGAAGCGGGTATGATGAATTCAGTGGAGTGTTCCCATGTGTCAGTTCAGGTCCGATGAAGAAAAGAACAGATATAACGAAGCTACACATCTTCATAGACAAATGTTCTGTTGAAGTATTTGGGAATAGTGGAGAAACAACGATATCGAGTAAGATATATCCTGATCCGCGAAGTCTGGACATAGAAGTATTTTCGAATCATGGTAAAGTAAAGGTGAAATCGATAGAGCTATGGGAACTGGATTCGATAGATCTGTACTGGAGAATAATGAACAGAGTACATTAAAGTAATAGAAAAACAGGTATCACATGAAAACAAACAGGCGTAGATTTATTCAGACAATGGGAACCGGGACAGCCGGGATGGCACTGGGTACTACAGCTCTGACGGCAACATCCTGTTCATCTGCACCAGGAGGGAAGGAAGAAGAAGACAGACAGGTGATCTTTATTGGTGATAATATTGCTGTGGCAGAAACTGCTTATGGAAAGGTAAGAGGATTCATCCATAAGGATATCTATAATTTTCTCGGAATACCCTATGGGGCAAATACGACAGGAAAAAACAGGTTTATGCCACCTCGAAGACCTGAACCATGGACAGATATTTATCCGGCAGTATATTGGCCCAATGCTGCGCCACAGCTACTGGAAAACTTCTATGCAAACAGATATCTTGCCTTTACCGATTACTGGCATTATGACGATGTAAGTGAGAATTGTCTGGGAATAAACGTATGGACACCAGGCTACAATGATAACAAAAAACGTCCGGTAATGTTATGGATTCATGGCGGAGGTTTTACAAGCGGTAATTCAATTGAGCATCCTGAATATCATGGTGAGAATCTGAGCCGTTTCGGGGATATTGTATTTTGTTCACTGAATCATAGACTTGGCCCGCTGGGTTTCACGAATTTGGCAGGAGTTGGCAGCGAGAAATATGCTGCATCGGGAAATGTTGGCATACTGGATATAGTAGCAGCCCTCGAATGGATAAGAGATAATATTCCGAATTTCGGAGGAGATCCGAATAATGTGACCATTATTGGGCAGTCTGGTGGGGGAGCAAAGATATGCACACTGACCGCGATGCCTTCAGCAAAAGGTCTGTTACATAAAGCTGTTCTATTAAGTGGTACTCTGCTCAGTGTTGCAGAGAAGGATTACAGTGAGAAACTTGGATCATACGTCTTAAAAGAATCGGGATTGTCCTCTTCACAAATTGATAAACTTCAGGATATCCCATGGAGGGATTATTATGGTCTGGCTGTCAGGGCAGGTAATAAGCTTAGGAATGAATACGGAGACAAAGCATTTAAAGGAGTGAAAAGTATGTTAATGGGATTTAGTCCGGTTGTTGATGGTTATTATCTGCCTCGTCAGGCATATACTCCGGATGCCAATCCTTTAACAGCGGAAATTCCGATGATGATATGTAGTACGTTTTATGAAACATCACCAAGCTCATTTGATTCATCTCTTGAAGATATCTCCTTAGATAGAGCAAAGGAACTGGCAAAAATGGGATTTGCTATGGGTGAGCCTTTAAATGATCCCTCTGCGACGATTGATGCATATGCAAAATGTTTCCCGGATAG
>CAZOZU010000185.1:0-4974 GCA_964584355.1 uncultured Rikenellaceae bacterium | reverse complement strand
GGACTCATAGCGGGTAACATTATTTACTGAGCAAGTTTTTACCGGAAAAATAAAACCTCTGATCAGTTTACTGCCGGAGGAAGAAAATTGCCGGCATGGATCGTTGGATTGTCAATATTTGCCACCTTTGTGAGCAGCATCAGTTTTCTGGCATTGCCGGGCAAGGCCTATATGACAAACTGGAATGCATTTGTTTTCAGCCTGTCAATCCCATTTGCAGCGATACTTACAATTAAATTCTTCATACCTCTCTACCGTGGAATAGGAAGTATCTCAGCATATTATTATCTCGAACAACGTTTCGGTATCTGGGCCAGGACCTATGCCTCCCTTTGTTATATTCTTACCCAGGTGATGCGTACCGGAGCTATTCTTATGTTGCTGGCGCTGCCGCTGAATGCCCTCTTCGGATGGAACATTAAAACAATAGTGATACTTACAGGTCTGGCTGTTATGTTATATTCAATCCTGGGCGGCATCAGAGCAGTTATCTGGACCGATGCCATACAGTCGATAATACTTATAACCGGGGCTATTGTATGTGCTATTATTCTTACTTTCTCAATGCCGGAAGGACCCAGGCAGCTTTTTGAAATAGCCTCTTCAAACCACAAATTAAGCTTTGGAAGTTTTGGAACAAGCCTTAAAGAATCAACCTTCTGGATAGTGCTTATTTATGGCCTTTTCATCAATCTCCAGAATTATGGTATTGACCAGAATTATATACAGCGTTACCTGACTACAGGCAGCAATAAAGAGGCCAGATCGTCAGCCTTGTTTGGTTCATTGCTGTATATCCCTGTCTCTCTTCTCTTTTTTTATATTGGAACGGCCCTCTTTTCATATTATAGCGCACAGCCGGATCTGCTACCCGAAGAAATAAGGATTACAGGTGACATGGTTTTCCCTCATTTTATAGTAACAGGACTACCGGCAGGAGTTACCGGATTGCTCATCGCATCTGTATTTGCAGCAGGCATGAGTACTGTGTCAACCAGTCTTAACAGCACTGCAACAATATTCCTTACTGATTATTACAAGCGGTTTTTTAATAAAAATGCAAGTGAAAAGTCATCAATGACAGTTCTCTATATATCATCACTTCTTATAGGGACAGCAGGTATAATAGTTGCCCTTGCCCTTATAGGGGTTAAAAGTGCACTCGATACATGGTGGTCGCTTGCTTCAATATTCAGCGGCGGCATGCTTGGATTGTTTCTTCTGGGGTATATCTCGAAAAGAGCAGGAAAAGTCGAGGCAATTATCGGTGTGACAATCGGTGTCCTGTTAATTATCTGGATGAGTTTGTCACCTCTTGTTTTTACTGAAGGGAAAAGCCTTGCCTTCAGAAGTCCTTTCCATACAAACCTTACAATTGTATTCGGAACCATGACGATTTTTCTTGTAGGATTTTTATTGACTAAATTTGTAAAAACCAAATTTCATATATGACTGTTTACTCTAAGAAAACCAGAACATCAGTAATAATTTATTTCATTTTCAATTTTTTACAAATTGCTTCAGGTCAATACGAAGGAGACGAATGCATTCTTAAATCCGAATTCATTTTCAACTCCGGGGATGTTCAGTTTCCTTCATGTCATGCCTCAACCATAGTAAAGAGTGGAGATGCCCTGCTGGCAGCATGGTTCGGCGGAACGGCTGAAAAGAATCAGGATGTGGTGATATGGTTAAGCAGTTATAAAGAGAGCAAATGGAGCAAACCTGTTGAAGTCGCTAATGGAATCCAGCATAAAGACAAACGCTACCCCTGCTGGAATCCTGTTCTTCATAATAACGGAGGAAAAATACTTCTCTTCTATAAAGTAGGTCCCAGTCCCTCAAAATGGTGGGGAGAATTAATGATCTCAGAAGATAATGGAGAGAGTTGGTCAAAACCATGTCGTTTGCCTGAAGATATTATCGGTCCTGTAAAAAACAAACCTCTTCAGCTGGAAAACGGATACCTGCTCTGCCCCTCAAGTACTGAGGATAAAGGATGGAGGATCCATATGGAATTCACTCCCGATAATGGCCGCACATGGGAAAGAACCCCGGCACTCAATAGTGGTACTGTGGGCGCAATTCAACCATCAATACTATCCCATTCTGACGGAATTCTTCAGATTTTGTGCCGCAGCACATCAGCAAGGATATTATCATCCAGGTCGGCAGATAAAGGCCATACCTGGAGCGATCTTAAGCCTGTCAGCCTTCCAAATCCCAACTCGGGCATTGATGCAGTTACCCTGAGTGACGGACGCCATATACTGGTCTATAATCACCTTGAAAACGGACGCAACAGGTTGAATGTTGCCATTTCCGCAGATGGCTACAAATGGGAAGCAGCATTTCTTCTTGAAAATGATGAAAAGGGAACCGAGTATTCCTATCCTGCTGTAATACAAACAGACGATGGTCTTGTACATATTACCTACACCTGGAAACGGAAGATGATAAAACATGTTGTAATTGATCCGGCAAAGATCATTTCCAGATCCTTTACCGGTAATGATTGGCCTGAAAAATAACTCTTTATCACCTGTTTAAAATCGGGAGAATAACTAATGTAACCGAAAGACAGACCATAATAGCAACTGCACTCCATCCGATAATATTTGTAATCTGTCCGTTAACATGAACACCCATAATCCTCTTCTTATTTATGAGTATCATCATACTGATAAGGACTACGGGAAGCAGTATGCCATTGATAACCTGTGACCATAAAGAAATAGCTATCAGCGGAGAGTTAGGCAGAAGTATAATTATTGCCGAGACGATAAGTGTGCCGGTATAAAGAATATAAAATTCCCTGGCTTCATCCCATTTCTTATCAATACCTGTTTCAAAACCAAATGCTTCACAAATAAAAAATGACGTTGCCAACGGCAATATTGTAGCTGAAAAAATTGATGCTATAAATAGTCCAAATGCAAAAAGCTGCGAAGCAAAATTACCTGCAAGGAGTTTAAGAGCCAGTGCTGCATCTTTTGCTTCATTTATCTGTATTCCTTGTGGATGGAGAGTGGATGCACAGGCTACCATAATAAAGAATGCCACTACCACTGTAATGATACAACCTACAAGTATATCTGCAAGGGTATACCTGTAATTATTCATCTTCAAGCCCTTTTCTATTACTGTTGACTGCATATAAAACTGCATCCAGGGTGCAATGGTCGTACCCACCAGTCCGATTACCATAGTGACACTTCTTGTATTCATATCCATTCGCGGACGTATCACTGCCCGGCCTATTTCCTGCCAGTCGGGTTTTCCCATTATTGCCGAGACAACATATGTCAGGAGGGATACACTGAATATCAAGAATATACGTTCAGCGATCTTGTATGTTCCCTTAACCACGAGAAACCATATCATTACTCCTACCACGGGAACTGAAATATACTTGCTTACACCAAACACCTCCATACTGCCTGCGACACCTGCAAATTCTGTTGTTGTGTTCCCGATACCTGTAAGAAGCAACCCGAGAAAAATGAAAAAAGTTATTTTAATTCCTGCATTTTCCCTTATCAGGTCAGACAGACCTTTGCCTGTAACTATTCCCATCCTCGCATTCATCTCCTGGATTATCACCAGTACTATAAATGAAGGAACCAGCGTCCATATCAGTCCATAGCCGAATTGAGCACCGGCAAGCGAATAGGTAGTAATCCCACCTGCATCGTTATCTACACTACCTGTAATGATGCCCGGACCAAGTATCATCAGGAAGATGGCTGTCCTTTTGAAAAAACGCTTTCTGGTGAGTTTGAGACCTGCCATTTTTCCAGCTATAATTTTTTGCCTTTGGTTCTTCTTTCACTTATCAGATCTTCGACAACATCATCAAGTAAAGAAACAGGTTCAGATGTCATTATGGTATTTATAGGTGCATCAGGGTCGGCAAGTACAAGATCCCTGAGGTTGAAAGTACCAACAAGTTTATCCTCCTTCTCAGTGACAAACATATTATATAGTTCCTCAGGTTCAGGCTTCCTGGCACGCAAATCTTTAAGAATCTCTTTAACTGTCCTGGTGCCTGTGAAGGAGAGATAATCTGTTGACATTATACTTCCAACCAGATTTTCACTATATTCGAGGAGTTCCCTGACCTCCTGTGATGATTCTTCTTCCATCTCCTGCAAAAGTACTTCTGCCTTTTCTTCTTCCAGTTCATCCAGAATATCTGCTACCTCATCAGCTGGCATTTTTTCAAGAACATCTACAGCTTTGTCTACAGGCAGGCTCTCAATGATATGTACCTGGGCATGTGGTTTCAGCTCTTCAAGAACATCAGCAGCCTTTTCCTCATCAAGGGCCGAAAAAACCGAAGTGCTTGATTTCTTACCCAGATCCTCCAGAATATCCGCCAGATCAGAGGGGTGGAGAGTCTGCAACTTGGCATAGCTTTTTGAAAGTTTTATATTCAGATTGGAGAAATCAATTGCCTGCACATCATCCCAGAGAATAAATTTTGCAGGTATATTTACTCTAAACAGGGATAGAATTTGTTTTATAGGTATCGATATACCTATCCTCCGCAGTAAACCTTCAATACCTATATCAACAGCAACAGCCCGTTATCAACCTCTTCCTTCCTGAGCTCAACAAGATTCGTACAGGTTATATTCAGCATCTCTCGTGCTTTTGAAACTCTGAAATACCTGAATGAATAGAATTTCGTTTCTTTTTTTATCCTGAGCTTTACACCAATAACCTCCTGCTGGCTCGGATCATTCTGTCCGGATGGAACAGCATTAATTAGCAAATCTCTGATTACACCAATGGCATTACCATCAGAATCAAATGCTTCTTTCTTTAATATTCTGCTTAAATAAAAAGTTGTGAGTGAAGTCATAGTCACCTCCTTTCTACCTGTTATACAGTAGGAAGTGACCTTAAAGCCGGCAATCCTTCTGTACCTGGATTCAGATTAATATACCCGCCGGATAATCGTCCATTTAA
>CAZOZU010000184.1:0-5012 GCA_964584355.1 uncultured Rikenellaceae bacterium | reverse complement strand
ATAATGATTCTCCCGTTCTCATGCATGAAGTGGGCAGGGTAAGAGAGATCACCTTCCGTCATGCCGGGGGCGGAACCGGTAAATCAATAGATATAGACAATTTTGATACAGTCAAGGAGGATCCTCAGAAACAATTGATTGTATGGGATCCCGACAACAGGGAAATTGTTGGCGGATATCGTTTTTATTTCCCGCCGAAAGAGTGCGTTCAGGTTGATATCACGAAGCTTGCTTCATCATCTTACTTTAATTTTTCCGAGAAATTCCTGTCAAAATATTATCCACACATGATGGAGCTGGGGCGTTCTTTTGTCCATCCTGATTATCAATCACGTGCAATGGGCAGGAAAAGCCTGTATGCTCTCGACAATCTCTGGGATGGACTGGGAGCATTAATAATTGATAATCACCATCTTAAGTTTCTTTTCGGTAAAGTTACCATGTATTCTCACTTTAATCAGAATGCGAGAAATATGATCCTTTATTTCCTTAAGACTCACTTTGGCGATCCTGATAAACTTGTAACACCAATTGAACCAGCAAAAATCGATCTCCACGAAGATGAAATGAAGGCTTTATTTAAAGGAAAGCGATATAAGGAGGATTATAAGATACTCTCCTCTGAAGTAAGGAAACTGGGAGAGACAATACCTCCATTAATTAATGCCTACATGAATCTCTCACTAACAATGCGAACCTTTGGTACTTTTATAAATCATCATTTCGGAAATGTTGAGGAAACGGGAATAATGATCACATTAAGAGATATTTATGTTGAGAAGATTAACAGGCATCTCTCCTCATACAAGCATGATTTCATGATAAGATGGTTTTCTCATGATAATCAGTAAGACCGGATATTCCTCCCTTCGATATAATTAATGAATGACTGATTGGCTACCCTGTTTCCCCCATGAGTAGGATAGTCACCTGTAAAATACCAGTCACCGGCATGATTCGGACATGCCTCATGTAATCCCTCGATTGACTGAAAGACTATTTTAACCTTCGTTTTTATATCAGAGGTTTTTAACATACATGACATTTTTTCGGAGATTTTTTCTGCTGAAAATGGTTCATAGATGCCTCTGACCAGGTTTTTTATCTTTTCTACAGGTTTAAATTGTTCTGCCTTTGCTTCTTCATATATTTTATTGATAAGAACGCTTTTACCGCTTTCATTCAATAGCTCTATTGCAGCTCTGAATGCAATGAGATCTCCCAGTTTTGCCATATCAATTCCATAACAATCGGGATATCTTATCTGAGGAGAAGAAGAAACAACAACTATCTTCCTGGGGCTAAGTCTGTCAAGAATCCGTATAATACTCTTCTTAAGTGTTGTACCCCGTACTATCGAATCGTCTATAACAACAAGATTATCAATGTCTCTTTTTACAATTCCATATGTTACATCATATACGTGTCCGACAAGATCGTCCCTGCCGTTATCAACGGCAATGAATGTTCTCAGTTTTGCATCTTTTACCGCTATCTTTTCCACACGGGGTCTCCGGCTGATTATTTTTTCAAGATCCCTCCTGGTAAGTGTTTCCCGGTTTTGCATTATTGTTTCAACCTTTGATCTGTTCAGATAATTTTCCACTCCTTGTATAAGGCCATAGAATGCACTTTCAGCAGTATTTGGAATATATGAAAACACTGTATTTTCAAGATCATGGTCCACCGCTTTCAGAACAGGTTGTGTCAGTAATTCACCCAGTTTTTTCCTTTCCCTGTAAATAGCTTTATCTGTTCCTCTTGAGAAATATATTCTTTCAAACGAACATTTACGTTGTTCTGCCTCTTCCCTTATTTTAACAACAGACGTATCGCCGGAGGCTTTTATAATTATAGCGTGGGCAGGAGAAAGTTCATTTACATCATCTGTTCTGACATTGAATATTGTTTGTATTACAGGTCTTTCCGAGGCCACAACAACTACCTCATCATCAATATAATAGAATGCAGGACGTATACCTGACGGGTCTCTTATTACGAAAGCATCTCCATGTCCTACCATTCCTGCCATAACATAACCTCCATCCCAGTTACGGCTGGCTTTTGAAAGTACAGTAGCAAGGTCAAGATTTTTTTCTATCAACGGCGATATATCTTTTTTCGAAAATCCCTGATCTTTGAATTGTCTAAAAAGTCGTTCATTTTCCTCATCCAGCCTGTGACCAATATTTTCGAGTATTGTTACAGTATCTGAAAAGTCCACAGGATTCTGTCCAAGTTCTATTAAGTCTGAATATATTTCTCTTACGTTTGTCAGGTTGAAGTTACCTGCTATAACAAGGTTTCTTGATTTCCAGTTATTTTCCCGGCTCACCGGATGAACCGTTTCAATATTATAACTTCCATAGGTGCCATACCTGAGGTGTCCCATGTAGATGTCACATGCAAAGGGGATATTCTCTTTTATAAAGCCGGTATCTCTTGTGTCCTTTATAGTTATCCGGTTAATATCCTCATAAATACTGTCAAAAATCTCCTTGATGGCTTCCGAGCCGTTTGACCTCTGCCTGAAAATATATCGTTTGCCCGGTTGAACATCCAGTTTTATCCCGGCTATACCTGCACCATCCTGTCCCCGGTTATGCTGTTTTTCCATCATCAGGTACATCTTCTGGAGGCCATAGTCCCATGAACCGTATTTCTCAATATAGTATTCAGGCGGCTTAAGCAATCTTATTATTGCTATGCCACATTCATGCTTAATTAATTCGCTCATAGTTAGTTGCCACCCTGGTCGGGGAAGTTAATTATCGTTGGAACAAAATAGGCATCAGGGAATACTTTTCTGGCCCGCTGAAGATCTTTGAATCCCTCAATCCTTGTTCTGTAGTTGCCAGCTCTGACCATGAAGTATCCCGGTTCTCTGTATTGGGCATATGAAACAATATCGGGAAATTTGTTTATGAATTCTGCTCTCACCTTTGCTGATTCTTCACGGGCATTCCTTACAGAGCTGTAATATATTTGTATCCGAAATCCTTCCATTCCTTGAGATCCTTCCGGTGTTCTTTTTTGTTTTGATGCGAGAATATAACGACTTAACAGGGTATCAAGTGCCGGGTCCTGATAAACATTGAGTTTTCCGCTTTCGTTATGTTGTCTCCGAAAAAGATCAGTTGTTTTTACAACATCTTGTGAGTTACACAATCCATTATTCAGGAAAATTATGATGATCAATAAAATAGTTTTTCGGATCATATTGCTAAAATAATATTTCTATAATAATGATTTCAGTGCCAGGTAAAAATTACCCCCCAGCGACCCTGCTATCAGGAGATTGCCCTGGTACGTCAGGTCGAAGTCTCCCCCGAATGCATCAGTGGTAGACGGATCACAGATATCAAACATTCGTAATCTTGAAATTTCTGAGCCATCTTCAGGGCTGATAAGATTTACTATAAAACAGTTCCTGTTAAGTATCATAAGGAGTCCGCCTTCATCAAACATCAGGGCAGTACCGGTATTTGATTTTTCATAGTATTTCTTCCAGTTAACTGATCCTGATGATGAAAGTGATACCAGAAATGAGTTGTCCAATACTCCTTCTTCGGCTGATAATTCAGTCTTGCCTGAAACATATATACTGCCATCACCGTCGATAATAATACCAAGACTTGCAGCACCAAAATCGGGATTATTAAATAATTCCGTTTCCCATAATTTATTTAGTCCGGCTGTGTATTTTGCCACGTTAGCCTTCGTTTTATCCCCTGTTATTCTTCTTATAACAGGAAGAAAAATATTTCCCGACTCATCTAAAGTAATTTTGTTAACAGAAATGAGACCCATCTCCATAACTTCCTTTGTTTCAACAATTTGGCCTGCTGTATCAAACTTCACGAAAAGGATTCCTGTATCGTCTGAGCTGAGGGAATCAGGAAAGGATGTCCCCACTGCCAGGAGATCTCCGTCGCCATAATAGGATAGATCAGTAAGGTCTATATCAAATGAGGCGGATATCAGTGTATCCCATAACATTTTTCCTTCATTATCAATGCCCGAAAGCAGCATTTTTCCGTTACTGCTCCCCCCTGCAATAAAACAAGATGTATCTGACCACACTGAACTGAAGAGGCCTTCCCTTTCTGATTGAAACTCAACCAGGCTCTTTTTATTTCTATTGAATTTAACAAGAAAAGGATTGTTGTCTGTGTATCCACAGCTCACGAATCCTGAATCCGGGGAAGATTTAAGGTAATATGCATGTCCCTGGCCAAAAGATTTCTCCCAGATGAAATCACTTTCTTCCTTTTTTTTGCAAGAGATAAAAATAATAACCAGGGTTAGCAGGGGAAATAATTTTCTCATGAATTGATTTTTTTATTCCAGAGCTTTTGCGAGTTCATCAGTTATTTCGAGGTTATGATATACATTCTGGATATCATCATCATCTTCGAGTGTCTCTATGAACCTGATGACCTGTTTAGCTGATTCAATATCGAGTGTTTTAGTATCGTTTGGAATTCGCTTAAGTCCTGATTCCTGCGGTTCAATTCCCAGTTCTGCAAGTTTTTTTGAGACACTGCCAAAATCCTCTCTGGCACATGTAATAACAAAGGTTTCTTCATCAATTTCAAAATCCTCGGCTCCGGCATCGATCATTTCAAGCTGAAGGTCATCCAGGTCGAGTCCTTCATTATTGATAGTGAAGACTCCCTTTGTATCAAAAAGAAAACTGAGAGATCCGTTTGTTCCCAGGTTTCCTCCATACTTATTGAATGCTGATCTTACTGCAGCTACTGTCCTGTTCTTATTATCAGTGAGACACTCTGCAAAAACAGCGATTCCGGAAGGTCCGTAACCTTCGAATGTTGTTTCAATGTAGCTTTCTGCATCAGAGCCGGTTGCCTTTTTTATTGCCCTCTCTACATTATCCTTTGGCATATTGGCACCCTTTGCGTTTTGAATAGCAAGCCTCAGCCTGGCATTTGTTTCAGGATCACCTCCTCCCTCCTTGGCAGCAATTACTATTTCCTTGATAATTTTTGTAA
>CAZOZU010000183.1:0-5013 GCA_964584355.1 uncultured Rikenellaceae bacterium | reverse complement strand
GGTCTAATCCTTTAAAGCTTAGTGAAAGGTTAAGACCATAAGTGAAGTCTGGGTGAGGATCGCCCATGAAGATTCTGTCTTCAGGAGTAATTGCACCATCACCGTCAGTATCCTGGTACTTGAAGAATCCGGGTGCAGCGCCATCCTGTGTAGGCGAATCATCAACTTCTGCCTGATCCTGGAAAAGTCCTATCACCTCGTATCCGAAGAATGATGACATCGGGTGTCCGACCATGTTCCTGTGGGCAGCACCTATTCTGGTAGTTCCACCGCCCTGGTCGAAATATTCGACATTATCGGCAATAGCTGTAATCTCATTGTTATACGTAGTCAGTGAGAGTTTTGCATTGAAGCCGATATCGCCGAAATTATCCCGGTATCCTAGCTCAATGTCGAATCCTGAGTTTTTCATCTCGGCAATATTGACATAAGGTGATGTTGCAGCTCCTCCTGAGCCGGGTAATTCGAGCTGGTATAAAAGATCCTTTGTCTCTTTGAGGTACCAGTCAAATACAAAAGTCAGTTTGTCGTTTAACAGGGCTGTTTCAAAACCAATATCAGTTGTGACATTGGTTTCCCATTTTGCATCGGGATTCCCGATACGTGTCGGACGGAATCCCTGTAGTGATGATGTCATAGCACCATTAAGGTCATAATAGTTCCTGCTTGCATCACCTCCGTACAGATAGAATTGATTCTCTGATTCAAGTGAAAGCTGGTTACCCATGGTACCCCATGAACCTCTCAGTTTGAGGTCTGACAGCCATGAGAGACCTTCAAGGAAAGGCTCTTCACTGATACGCCATGCTGCTGAAAATGCAGGGAAAACACCATACCGTGTATCGGGTCCGAACTTGGACGAACCATCCCTTCTGACAGTCGCACTTACAAAGTATTTGTTCCTGAAGCCATAGTCGGCTTTTCCGAACATTGATACCAGTGCAGTTGGAGTTTCCAGTGTGGATGTTGCAGCATTAATGGTAGCACCGTTTGTCAGGGTACGATAACTGATAGCATCTGTATAATATCCGCCTCTTGTTGCTGACATGTCGCGGCCAATACCTGTTTTTACTGCTTCATACCCGGCTATGGCAGCTACCTTATGATCACCGAATGTCCTGTCAAAAGTAAGCTGGTTTGTCCAGATCCAGTTTGCACCCCATTCTGCCTGTTCGTTGAACGAGGCAGAAAGTGTATTTTCAGCACTTTCGTATGTGGCCCAATTATAGTCTATATTATATCGGTTAGAGAACCCGCCGCCAAAATTGGATCTGAAGTTCAATCCGTTCAGGATCTTTATATCCACATACATATTACCAAGCAGATTCATCCTCTGTCGCCAGTCGTCTTTATCTCTCCACAGGCCTGCAACTGTATTTCCACTGTTACCAAGCCTTGAAGCAATACCGGTTCCTCCCCAGTCGCCTTCGGTAAATGTATTTGATAATCCTACAAAGTCGGGACCTGTCCACTTAACAGGTATTATTGACTGTAACCTGTAAGTTGTTGAATTGATCGGGCTTCCTTCGCCAAGGTTGCCGACACCATGGTCTCTTCGATAAGTGAGAGTAAGATTCTCTCCGACTTTCAGCCTACCATTAAGGATTGTAAACTCGGAATTAAAACGTCCGGTAGCTCTTTTTGCGTAGTTGTAAATAACAATCCCCTCCTGGTCGAAATAACCAAATCCGGCAAAATAACGCGCATTTTCGGTACCTCCGGAAAGTGTCAGGTCATGATTCATTACCATGGCGTTACGTGTAATTTCATCCCACCAGTCTGTGCTTTCGCCGTTCCACCAGCTTGGCATTGTGGGTGATGGATTGTTTGAATCTCCGTAAACCGGATGTACTTCAATTGTATTGTCATTGTCATAAACAAGCCACTGAAGATCAGCATATTCTTCAGCAGTAAGAACATCATCAGTTGCACCTGCACCTGGCAGGTCTACTCTGGCAAACATGTCATAGGTTACTTTGACACCCTGGGAACCTTTCTTTGTATTAACAACGATAACGCCGTTTGATGCTCTTGATCCGTAAACTGATGCGGCTCCTGCGTCTTTCAGTACAACCATTGTCTCGACATCGTTCGGGTTCAGGTAGGAAATATCCGTTGTCGGAACCCCGTCAACGACATAAAGGGGATTGTTATCTTCGAATGATGAGAATCCCCTGATCCTTACTGTTGCCGATTCTCCAGGTCTAGCGTCTCCGATTACCGTAACACCTGATGTACGTCCCTGAAGCTGGCTTGTCAGGTTACCTGTAGGGACAGCGGTCAGTTCGTCTGTTTCAACAACACCGACTGCACCGGTCAGATCCCTCCTTCTCTGGGTAGTATAACCTGTTACCACAACTTCCTGGAGAGCCTGAACGTCAGATACAAGAACAACATCTACTACAGTCTGTGAACCAACCGTTACCGATTGTGCTACATAACCGATAGATGAAAATAAAAGCACTGACTCAGGACCAGGTACTCTGAGTGAGTAACTTCCGTTAATGTCAGTGATTGCTCCGATCGTAGTTCCCTGGACGGTAACGTTTACGCCCGGCAGAGGTCCTTCCTTTTCAGCAGTAACTCTCCCGGTGATGGTCCTTTCCTGACCAAATAGAATGCCTGCAGAAAGTACCATACTGAATACAAATAGCGCAAAGCGCTTTGCATTGGTAGAAATTTGCATAGTCAATTTTTTTTAAGGTTAGTTAGGTTCTGTTCTATAATTTTTTTAGCTGTTGCTAAAGAAAACCAAAGATAAGAAATAATATTTTTCAAAAACAAGTGTAAAAGTGATTTTTTTATAAAGATTTTATGAAATTTACGGTCAACTCTCTACAAAACATTGCTCCTTAATTAATTACACAAATAAAAAATCAAAAAAAATGATAAATTCATCACTTTATACCCCAAAAAATCATGTGATCATGCATTTCGGAATCATTTCCCCCATTTGCATCATACAACTTTCTTCATTTATCTTTACTATTTTTGGAATATATATTTCATCATCTTTTTATATGAAGATATTAATTGTCGAGGATGAGCCTAAAGTGGCATCATTCATAAAGAAGGGACTTGAAGAGAACCATTTTGAAGCAGAGATTGCTTATGATGGAACATCTGCTGAAAAACTGGCCCGTCAGTATAAATATGATTTATTTATACTTGATATTATTATCCCGGGAATTGGGGGTCTGGATCTTTGTAAATTGCTGAAAAAAATGAATCCCGCAGTGCCTGTGCTCATGCTTACTGCCCTCGGATCAACAGATGATAAGATTGTCGGATTTGATGCCGGTGCAGATGACTACCTGGTTAAACCTTTCGAATTCAGAGAGCTGCTTGCCAGGGTAAAGGTGCTTCTAAAAAAAGGGAAACAATCTGTCGATACCGTAAACAGACTCGTAACAGGCGACCTGGAACTTGATCTTGACAAAAAAACAGCCCGCAGAGGCAATATTCTTATAGAACTTACTGCAAAAGAATTCTCTCTGCTCGAATACTTCATGAGGAACAGCGGACGTGTACTCTCACGTAACGATATAGCTGAAAAAGTATGGGATATTAGTTACGACTTCAGCACAAACATTGTTGATGTATATGTTAACTTCTTAAGAAAAAAAATAGATAAAGGATTCGATAAAAAACTTATCAACACGAAGGTTGGATTCGGCTATATATTCGGAGAATGATTGATATTGCGGAATTCGGATTTGGGATTGCGGATTTATACAATATTAATATAGAATGCAAATAAGGACAAAATTAACTATACGTTTTCTCCTCCTGGGAGGAATGATAATGATAATTGCATTACTGGCAATATATTATTTATCAGCTTCTTCACGAAGGGAAAATTTTTATGACCGCCTTACCAACAGAGTCTGGAACATTTCCAGATTACTGTTTAACACTCCGGGCTATAATGCTGACAGGATCAGAAGAATTGAAAGGAACAATCCCTTCAGAATGCATGATGAAAAGATAATTGTAATCGATTTTAATAATGAAATAATATATTCATCTGATGAAACAGGAGAAATAGAATTAAGGAATGACATAATTGAACGTGTAAGATTAAGTGAAAAAGTCAGGTACAGGCAGGCTCCCTATGAAGTGCTGGGAGTTTTATATGTTACTGATCTTCACAGGTTTGTTGTAATAGCTGCAGCTACTGATACTGAAGGTCTTTCATATCTCAATAAACTGAGGCTTATAATGCTGATTGCCTGCCTCGTGAGCCTTATTATGTTTTTCATGGCTGGCTGGGTTTACTCGGGAAGAGCCCTTAAACCCATCTCGGATGTCATAGAACAGGTAGAGGATATCTCCATAACCAGTCTGAACCTGAGAATTCCCGGGGGTAATGAAACTGATGAAATCGGGAGGCTTGCAAAGACTTTCAACAGAATGCTTGAACGTCTTGAAAAATCATTTTCCATGCAAAAAGATTTTATTGCCAATGCATCACACGAGCTGAGAACACCTCTTACTTCAATAAATGGTCAGCTTGAAGTACTGGTGATGAAGGATCGTACATCCGGGGAATATAAAACAGCCCTTATATCGGTACTTGATGATATTAGATCACTTATCGATCTCTCTAACAGATTATTACTGATTGCACGAACACGTGCGGAAGGCCCTATTAATATCACTAAAAAGATAAGGATCGATGAGATTCTATGGCAGGCCCGTGAAGAGATAAGTAAATTTAAAACCGATTACTATATTAATATCTCTATTGATGATTCTTTGACAGACTCCGACCAGATGATGGTAACAGGAGATGAATATCTGATTAAAGTGGCAGTTTCAAATATTATTGATAATGCATGTAAGTATTCACCGAATAAAACAGTAAATATAAATCTGTTACAGTCCGGAAGATTTATCGAGATCATCTTTGAAGACAAGGGTATTGGTATTCCGGAAAATGATCTGCAAAAAGTCTTTGAACCCTTTTACAGGGCTGAAAATGCCCATAGCATAGAAGGCAGCGGTATCGGC
>CAZOZU010000182.1:0-5023 GCA_964584355.1 uncultured Rikenellaceae bacterium | reverse complement strand
CTGCACCCAGATCATTAGTAAAACTGGCTTCAGCAGTGACTTCTGATTCGTCAACACCAAGCTTGTCAACAATAATCTCTTTTACTCTTGTGGCAATGTCTGACATAATGTTTAATTTTAATTAATAATACTATTGAACCATGCAAAGAAATATATTTGTACTTTATTTTTCAAATGATTTTATGTTTTTTATTCAAAACACACGATAATATATTGATAAGCAAGATATTATATGTGGTTTTAAAATATTTACCGGAAGAAATGCAGAAAATGATAATTACCACAAGATGAGAAACATAGCAATTATGGCATCCGGTTCCGGAACAAATGCTGAAAATATAATAAGATATTTTTCGAATAGAAAGGCAGCAAAAGTTACTATCGTATTATCAAACAAACGTGAAGCCCTCGTTTTAAAGAGGGCTGAAGCACTTGGTGTAAAAACCTGCTTTTTCGAATATGATGACTTATATAATTCAGGAAAAGTACTGGATATCCTACTTAAGAGCAGGATAGATCTTATAGTACTGGCCGGATTTCTTTGGCTCGTTCCAGAAAATATACTTGATACATTTGAAAAGCGCATAATCAATATTCATCCCGCATTATTGCCAAGTTACGGTGGTAAAGGGATGTATGGAGAGAGAGTTCATAAAGCAGTAATAGAGAATGGTGACAGGGAATCCGGTATTACCATTCATTATGTAAATGAATATTACGATGAAGGAGATATTATTTTCCAGACCAGATGCAAGGTGAAATCTTCGGATACTCCTGAATTACTGGCTGCAAAAGTACATGTCCTTGAATATAAGCATTATCCCAGAGTAATAGAAAAACTATTAAGGAAACTGGCTACCGAGGCTAGAAAGTAGAAAGCAGACTTAAGACTACGGTTTTATTCTTCTCGAATCTCTCTTTGTTCTCTTCCGAAACAGGTTCTACAGGCGGAGCATCAACCTTCAGCGGATCTACCGGTGTCCCGTTCTGATAAATTCTGAAGTCAAGATGGGGCCCTGTTGAAAGTCCTGTACTTCCAACATAACCTATAATAT
Organism: uncultured Rikenellaceae bacterium; assembly: GCA_964584355.1. Taxonomy (GTDB): domain Bacteria; phylum Bacteroidota; class Bacteroidia; order Bacteroidales; family VadinHA17; genus LD21. The sequence goes on along the minus strand of CAZOZU010000182.1, from coordinate 3,968 downwards.
CACCCTGTTTTACAAAAGCTCCCTTTGATATTCCCTGACCAAAACGACTTAGATGCAGGTAGGCGCTTGAATAAACACTGCTATGAACGATTCTTACTATTCTACCTGATCCTCCTTCTGTTGTAGCAGAGGTAATCCTGCCGTCACCAATGGAATGTACGGGTGTTCCAACAGGAGCGGCATAATCAACTCCATGATGTGGCCTTCGTATCCTCAAAATTGGGTGCAGTCTGCTCGCCGAGAAGCGGGAAGATATTCTGGAAAATCTTAAAGGTGCCTTAAGAAATGCTTTTCTGAGGCTGTTCCCTTCAACATCAAAAAAGGTCTCCTTCCCACCCTGGATAAAAGGAATAGCTGTTATGGCCTTTCCTGCCCATGTAAACTGGGCTCCATAAATCTTTCCTGCTCCAAGCGATTCATTATCAATGAACATTTCCTCATAGATGACCTTGAAACTGTCTCCCTTCTGCAATCCGAAGAAATCAACAGTCCAGGCAAATATGTCAGAGAGTTCTTTGACAAGTGTGGGATGTAATCCTCCTTCTATCATCGATTCCCAGAGAGATGTCTCTATAGTTCCGGTTGAGTATCTGATTATTTTCCTGATCTCTTTTTTAAAAGGAGTTATATTAAGTGAATCGTTGAAACTGAAGACATAACAGGTCGTGGGGTCATGTTCATAAACGAGATACTTCAGTCTGGCTGCCGAATCAGTATCGAAGAAAAGAGTATAGTTATTTCCTGCTCTGATGTTTTTTACATCAAAAACAGATTCAGAATTCTTTACCATCTGATCAATTTCCTGCATGCTAATACCATGGTCCAGAAGAATAGATGACAGGAAACCATTTGGTCTTATATGTCCGGAAAGGAGATTGAATGAGTCGGCAGGAATTCCGAAGAGGTAATTTGTTGTATTGTTATCCTGTCTCTTTACTGTATCTGAAACAAGATCCTGTAACTCCGGATTTTCCCTGTATGTAAACCTGCAGGATGTTATCAAAATAACTGTAGATAAGAGGAATATGACTTGTAATCTACTGGCCATCAGCTCTTTATGACTATATTTACAATACGGTTAGGGACAACAATAACATTTGTCAAAGTTCCAGTTTCAAGCCATTTTTTTGCTTTCTCATCAGCCATAACAGTTTTAATAATATCCTCTTTATCCATATTTACAGGGAGTGAGATTTTAAACCGCAACTTGCCGTTGAATGAAACCGGATATTCAAATATATCTTCTTTAAGTAACTCCTCATTTATCCCGGGCCATGGTTCATAGGCAAGGGATTCAGTGTTTCCCATAAGGCTCCATAGTTCTTCAGCAAGGTGAGGTGCAAATGGAGAAAGGATCTTTGCAAAAGTACATGTAGTATCTTTTGTTACCCTTCCTTTTTTTATTGCAGTATTGAGGAATATCATCATTGCCGATATTGCAGTGTTGAAATGCAGATTCTCTATATCACCCTCAACCTTCCTGATAGCCTGATGTAGTCCCTTTAAAACTTCTTCATCTTCTTTTCCTGTAGTTATATTTTCGGAATTTGAGAAAAACCTGTAAGTTCTTCCAAGGAAATTGAAAACACCTTTCACCCCTTTATCATCCCATTGTTTAATGATATCGAGAGGGCCCATGAACATCTCATACAATCTCAGAGAGTCAGCACCATATTTTGCTACAACATCGTCAGGGTTAATCACATTTTTAAGCGATTTTGACATTTTTGCCACTATCTGATTCAGTTCTTCACCGGATTCCTTATGGTAGAATTTCCCCTCTTTTTCTTCAACCATGTCAACGGCTATTTTTGCACCTGTCTTACTTTCATAGGTATAAGCAAGTATCATTCCCTGGTTGAATAAGCGGAGATAAGGTTCATCTGTTGAAACAATACCAAGGTCATACAGCACTTTATGCCAGAAGCGGCTGTAAAGAAGGTGAAGAACGGCATGTTCGGCACCACCGATATAAAGATCGACAGGCATCCAGTATTTTTCCTTTTCAGGATCAAATATCCTCTCTTTATTTAACGGGTCAATGTAGCGCAGATAATACCAGCATGACCCGGCCCATTGAGGCATAGTATTCGTTTCCCGTCTTCCCTTTCGTCCCGATTTATCTGTTACATTGAGCCATTCTGCTGCATTGGCAAGAGGCGATTCACCTGTTTCACCGGGCAGGTACTTCTCAAGTTCCGGGAGTTCAAGCGGCAGTTCTTTTTCATCAAGAACGGTTATCTCTCCATCTTCCCAGTGGATAACTGGGAAGGGTTCACCCCAGTATCTCTGACGACTGAAAAGCCAGTCGCGAAGTTTATAATTGACTTTTGCCTTCCCGAGATTTTTTGATTCAAGCCACTTTGTGATCTTTGCTATACCTGTTTCTTTGTTGAGTCCGTTTATATCAATTCCTGTTATGTTATTACCAGAATTGATGTATTTCCCATCTTCTGTCCAGCACTCTTTCCCGCTAATTATTCTGTTTCTCTGGTCATTGTCTTGTACATCAGGATCCTGTATACATACTATAGGAAGATTGAATTTCCTGGCAAATTCGAAGTCGCGTGTATCATGAGCCGGGACTGCCATGATTGCTCCGGTACCGTAACCGGTGAGGACATAATCAGCAACCCATATTGGTATCTTATTGTTATTTACCGGATTAATAGCATATCGTCCGGTAAAAACACCGGTTTTTTCCTTTGCGAGGTCAGTACGATCGAGATCTGATTTTAACGAAGCAGCTTGTATATATTTATTAACCTCTTCCTTATATTCATCGGTTGTTATTTCATGTATCAGGTGATATTCAGGAGCTATTACCATATATGTTGCACCGAATAATGTATCGGGCCTGGTGGTAAATACGGTCATTTTTTCATTAAGTCCGTCAATGGTGAAATCAACTTCTGCTCCTGTTGATCTTCCGATCCAGTTACGCTGCATTTCCTTGATACCTTCGGGCCAGTCAAGTTTTTCAAATCCTGCTAACAGTCTTTCGGCATAGAGAGGAATCCTGAGCAGCCATTGTTTAAGATTTTTCTTTTCCACCCTGTTTCCGCATTTCTCATGTGATCCATCATACAGGACCTCCTCATTTGCACATACTATGCGGCAATCAGGACACCACCATACCTGGGCATCTTCGTAATAAGCCAGTCTTTTTGAAGCTATATAATTTTGAATCTCTTCTTTACCGAGCTTTTTAATCTCTTCAGGAATGGTCAGTTCAGAAATGGGTCTTCCTTTTTGAAGAGATTCATCAAACCATGTATTGTACAATTGTATAAAGATCCATTGCGTCCACTTGAAATAGTGCGGATCGGTGGTATTTATTTCTTTTTCCCAGTCGTAACTCAATCCCAGCTCCTTGATCTGCCGCCTGAAAGTATCACAATTCTTATTTGTTATTATAGCAGGATGTGTTCCTGTCTGGATGGCATAATGTTCAGCCGGTAATCCGAAAGCATCCCAGCCCATGGGGTGAAGAACATTAAAGCCCTTCATCCTTTTATACCTGCTATATATGTCAGTAGCCGTATAACCTTCAGGATGACCGACATGAAGACCTGCTCCTGAGGGGTAAGGGAACATGTCGAGAATATAGCACTTTTTTGGATTGGTAAGGTCTTCAGGAGTTTTGAAAGTCCTGTTTTCCTCCCAGTAAAGCTGCCATTTCTTCTCTATTTCTGCAAAATTGTACTCCATGGGTCAACTCATAGTATTATTAAGCCCTGCTAACCGTATTAATTTCGGATTTCGGATTGTGGATTTCGGATTTTATAATCAAAAGAATCATTCCGAAATCGTAAATCCGCAATCCGCAATCATTTATTCGGTTTGCGAAAATAGGAAATCTTTGGCAAATTGTTGTAAAACCCGTCCATTGGTTTTAATTTTACTGCCGAAAGGTCCCGTAGTTCAATGGATAGAATGACAGATTCCGGTTCTGTTGGTTGGGCGTT
>CAZOZU010000181.1:0-5024 GCA_964584355.1 uncultured Rikenellaceae bacterium | reverse complement strand
CTGCAATGTTCAGCAGCAGCAGCTCTGTTGTTGAAAATGCATATGCGCGGGAAGAATGGATCAGTCCTCAAAGTACAGAGAAAAGTCTTACACAATCATTTAACTATGATATCTATGGAAAATTAATAAAACAAATATATACGAGGCCATCAGTATCTAATTCAGAGTATTCAGAGTTTATGTGGAATGATGGCAGAATAAGCAGGAAGACAATGTACTACAAGGATGAAATATCTGGATACATTGACTATCTCTATGATGAGAAAGGTAACTTAATTAAAGAATCGAAATATTATATGCCATCAAGCGGGGAAGCTGAGTTACAGACAACAAATGAATATGAATATGATGATATGAAAAATCCATTCGAGGTATTCAGACGATTAATGAGACCTGGTGTATACACTAATCCAAATAATATTATTAAAAGTACTTATACAATTCATTTTGAGGTTGATGAATGGACACAGAAAGTCCAGGTAACCAACAATTCATATGAATATGATGATACAGGCTACCCGGTCAAAGTAAATGGTGAACTTCATTATGTTTATAAATAGATAAAAGAAGACTTTGATCTACTCTTTTTCAAGCCAAATCCTGTCAGATAATCAAGTTACATGCTATATTCCTGCTTTGATAATTAAAGTTAAAATCATTATTTTTGGATCCTTGGCATATTGATTTTTCTTCTTCTTTTGAATTAGTCAGATAAATGAGAATCAGATTCTATATTATAATTATACTTTATTCAATTGTTGTCTCACCCCTCTTTTCCCAGACGGATGTATCAAACGTTCCGCAAATAAATTTTGAAGAGAAAGAATATGATTTTGGTACGGTCAAATCAGGTGGTGAAGCCATACACTATTTTGTGTTTTCAAATACCGGGAATACTCCCCTGGTCATTTCAAATGTACGCACATCATGTGGCTGTGCAGTTCCTGAATGGCCGAAAGCTCCTGTAGGAATAGATGGAAAAGACTCATTAAGGGTTGAATACAATACAAGAATAAAAGGTGCATTCGATAAGACAGTAATGGTTTATTCCAATGCCTCTGATGGTATGATTGAATTAAGAATCAAGGGTAACGTGATCAAAGCGAAATAAATTCCGGGGATGAAACTTTTACCAGGGTTATTAATAATTATATTCTTGTTTGCTTCCTGCGACAAAGATAAAAACGGAGGAACAGAGGATCCCGGCCTGCCTCTTGTATATTATTCCTTAGCATCAGAGAAAGACACAATTACTGCGGGCGAAACAACAAAAGTTACTGCAGAAGCCACTGGATACATGATTACATATAACTGGTCAGCAACTGCAGGTGATATTCTCGGCTCGGGTAGTGAAATAACATATGCAGCTTCTCCCTGCCATGCCGGGACAAACAAAATTACCTGTACGGTCACTGATGGCAATAATGTTTCTGAATCCAAAGAAATATCCATTGTCGTACAATAAACATATAATAGCCTTTTTACTCATAGCCGGAGTATATGTTAATCATACATCAGCACAATGCCTCTCCTCGGTAAATCCTGTTGGTGGATCTAATAATCTGCTGGTCCAGGAAAAAAATTCATTAAGAGTCATTTCTTTTTACAGATACAACTATGGTAATCAATACTTTGATGGCAGCGAGCATTCAGATTTCAATCTGATTAAAAGTGCAAGCTATAACTATATAGGCAACATCATTGGATATGGTTTGTCCAACAAAATTACCCTTGAAACGGAACTTGGTTATTATATTAACAAAACACAGAATTATAACCTTGATCCTGAATATACTTTACGGGGCAGTGGTTTCTCAAGTGCCTTACTGTCAGCAAAATATGGACTTATAAAAAATGACAATAAACGTTTTTTCATATCTTCAAGTCTTGGGGCCAGGATTCCATTTTCCACAAAGCCCATCAGCAGGGATGGTGTTGAATTGCCCGTTGAAATGCAGCCCACTATAGGGGCATTTGGCATGGTCATCCAGATGTTCATGGTAAAAGAAAAACCACTAACAGGTTCAAGGTATTTCCTTACCAGCAGACTGGAATTAAATTCAAAGAATAAACAGGAGTATAAGCTGGGGACATCAATTTTTACTTCCTTGTTTTATTCGAAACACCTTATGTTTCCATGGATTAAAGGCGACTGGACAATTATTCTCCAGGTCAGGAATGAAATACGGAACAGGGATAAGACAATCACAGGATGGAAAGAATCTTCGGGCAGTACCCTGTTGTATATTTCGCCGCAGGTAAATCACTTTATAAAGGAAAAATGGAATGTATCTCTTATGGTTGATTTGCCAGTTTATCAGCACTTTAACGGAACACAGCTGGCTACAAAATATGGTTTCTCATTGAATTTATCCAGGGATTTCATACTTTAAGAAATCAATCCTTAATACATCGTATGCTTAAACCACGCCTGTAAACACAACCAATATCAGTTTTCACCTCGCCGTTGTTATATGTAACTTCAACAACATCTCCCTCTTCCGACTTCCACCATCTGCCTGAAGTTCCAAGTATTTGAAAATAGCCCGATACTGTTCTGATACCCCCGGGAAGTGCGGTGAAGCCGCTTTCATTAGTAGCTGCTGTGTTGGGACTTTGCCAGTGTAGAGTATCAACCTCTTTCATTTTTCCTCCTGCCACCAACTCTCCTCCAAGTTGTTCAATCATGGTCATCCATTCCGAATGACTTGGTACATGCCATCCTGCGGGGCATAACTTTCCCGAACTTACAGCATACCAGTTATACAATGCCCCATATATTTCCCTATTTGAAATATCGTTGTTATACCAGCAATATGAACCGGTAGCTGAGCTATTCCACGATTGGTCATCAATAACGTTTATTATATCTGATCCTTCATTGAATTTTGTACATATGAGATTTTCTGCCATCCATGTTTGATCTCCTATCTCAATCGTTTTGTAGTAGTTACCTTCATAATCTGAAATTGAGTCATAGGTTAAATCCGTATTAAAGAGAACAGGTTTGTTTTCATATTCAATTGTTGTAAAGCTTAGCTGGTTTCCATATTCAGTACCCGCATCATTTGTTGCATAAGCTCTTACATAATAGGTAGTTAAAGGTGATAATCCTATTAAATAACTATTGTATTCTCCTATTCCGGTACCATCCGAGGATATGAAATCATCGATTGTCGGATTCTCAGTTTCTGCCCAGCAAACACCCCTTTTAGTGATAGGCACTTCACCTACATCTGCTATTTTCCCTCCGGATACGGCAGCTTTTGCATTTATTGAGATAATCTCTTTAGTTGTAATTACTATAGATAATACAGGAAGTGTTGTAAAAGAAAGCTCATCGCCATAACCTGTGCCGGCTTCGTTTGTTGCATAAGCCCTGACATAATACAGAGTATTTGGTGTTAGTCCTGATATATTGCTGCTGAAAGAACCCAGATCTCCACTTTCAATAGTTCTGTTATCATTTATTGTTGGATCATTTGTTGTATTCCAGCATACACCTCTTTCCAGAACAGGAGAACCCCCGTCATCAGTTACTTCACCTCCTGATACAGCATCAGTACTTGTGATATTTGTAATGATTTCAGTTGTTATGACCGGTGGATCCGGTTTCTTTTTGCACGAAGCAGTGATGAGCGTAAAAACAAATAAGATACAAACAATAGAGTACGTTTTGATTATATATCTCATGGTCCTTTTTACCCGATTAGCGTAATTGTGTTTTAAATATATTTTGAGCCTCCCACGGGAGTTGAACCCGCGACCTGCTCATTACGAGTGAGCTGCTCTACCACTGAGCTAAGGAGGCGTAAATCGCCTCAAATATAATAAAAATCACTCCAGCTTTTTCAGCCTTTCAAGCAGCGGAGGATGTGAATAATGAAAAAATACATAGGTTGGATGCGGCATCAGGTTGGAGAGGTTCTTTACCGAAAGCTTTTTTAGTGCAGAGGCAAGTGCAGAAGGATCATATGTATCCTTGACAAACCTGTCGGCAGCAAATTCATTCTTTCTGGAAATAATATTTGAAATAAGACCGATAAGTAATGAGAGGGGACTATATAATATTCCGAAGACAATAAGACCGAGATGAAAGCTTGGTTTTTCTGCTCCCAGGGCCTCTGATAACCGGGGATTATCGACAATAAGAGAAAACAGGAACAACATTATACCTGTTGTTAATACAGAAGATATCATCGTAAGGAGAACATGTTTTTTCTTATAGTGTCCCATTTCGTGTGCCAGTATTGCAACAATCTCATTTTCAGTAAATTCCTTGAGAAGAGTATCATAAAGGACGATTCTTTTCTTGGGTCCGAATCCGGCAAAATATGCATTGCTTTTTGTGCTTCTCTTCGAACCGTCAATAATATAGATGTCTTTAAGTTTGAATCCTGTCTTTGTTGCATATTCTTCAATCTTGTCCCTTAAAGAGCCCTTTTCAAGTGGCGTTTGCTTATTAAATAGCGGTACTATGAGTTCGGAATAGAAAAGGTTCATAAAGACTGAGAATACGATAATCAGTCCCCAGGCATAAAGCCAAAATGTTTGTCCTGTTTTATAATAGAACCATGTTATCAGTCCAAGTACCGGAATCCCTATAATAAGAGAAAGAACCCACGATTTTATATGATCTGTTATGAACGTTCTTAGCTTCATCGTATTGAATCCGTATCTTTTTTCGATAACAAAAGTATCGTACCAGCCGAAAGGGATATTAATTATATCGGATGCAAAACCTATCAAACCAAAGAAAACCAATGCTATGATTATCATATTCATACTGATTGACCTGGCCATGTCATCAACGAAAGAGAAACCTCCGGCTATTATCATAGCAAGTATTACAGCAAGGTTAAAAGTTGATGACCAGAATGAGAGTTTCTTATTATCCCTGTCGTAAAGCTGACTTTTCCTGTAATCTTCTTCCTCACATATTCCCTTCAGTTTTTCCGGGACTTTTTCAGACCACATTTTACCGTTAAGAAATACAAGGTATCTTTCAAGAAGATATCCTGTAA
>CAZOZU010000180.1:0-5034 GCA_964584355.1 uncultured Rikenellaceae bacterium | reverse complement strand
CCCAATATAACCTTTTATGGAAACAAGATTTGTATCAGTTTCAAGTGTAATAAGATCCTGGTTTATTTGTTTCCCGAAGACGCTGGTAATTCTTTGTCTGAAATTACCGGGGAATAGATTATGTACCTCATTATCATTGTGATGAAGGCTGAACCTGATTTCAGGATGTGCAATAACAACTTTCTGGAATTCATTTATTATATGTCTGAATTCTGTCATATCCGATTTAAGGAATTTCCGTCTTGCCGGGATATTGTAAAACAGGTTTTTAACTGAAAAGCTTGTTCCTTCCGGGCAGCTGCATGGTTCCTGGGATTCAACTTTAGAACCATTAATAACTATAGCAGTACCTGTTTCGGACTCTTTTTTGCGGGTTTTGAGTTCTACCATTGATACAGCAGCAATAGAGGCCAGGGCTTCACCTCTGAAACCCTTTGTACTTATGGCGAAAAGATCTTTTGCAGATGAGATCTTTGATGTGGCATGACGTTCAAAGGAAAGCCTGGCATCGGTTTCTGACATCCCGTAACCATCATCTGTGACCTGTATCAATGTTTTTCCCGAATCTTTGATAATTACATTGATCCTGGTACTTCCTGCATCAACAGCATTTTCCATAAGCTCCTTGACAACTGAGGCGGGTCTTTGAATAACTTCGCCTGCAGCAATCTGGTTAGCAACAGAATCAGGTAAAAGTTTTATTAAATCGGGCATTGAAAAAAACGAGTTTTCTAAAGCAGCAAATATAGGAATAATTGCCGGATGACCCTTCCGGGATAATTCAATGTGACATAATTGTCGATTTGTAATTGAGTTGATTATCTTTGAATAAAATTCGCCTGAGATGAAAAAGCTGTTATTATGTTCTTTGGTCATCTTCTTAATCATTTTTACAGGTTGTTCAGGAAAAAGAGGAAAGGATAATATAAAAGTAATGACCCTGAATGTAAGGATGGATACTCCATACGACAGCATAAATGCATGGCCGAACAGGGCAGAAATGGTTTTTGATTTTTTAAAGGATGAGAAGCCTGACCTGCTGGGCATGCAGGAGGTGCTGTTACACCAGTATGAGGCACTCGATTCTGCCCTCGTGGATTATATGTCGATAGGGGTTGGCAGAAGTGACGGTGCAAAATTGGGAGAGATGAATCCGTTATTCTTCAGAAAAGAGCGTTTTGACCTGGTAAGGACAATTACTTTCTGGCTTTCTGAAACACCTGAAATAGCCGGTTCTCAGGCCTGGGGGGCAAATTTGCCACGAATTGTTACCTGGGCAGAGCTGGTTGATAAAAACAATAGTGAACATCTGTTTTTCTTTAACACTCATTTTGCACATGACTCTGATTCTGCGAGAGTTATGAGCTCAAAACTACTCCTCAATAAAGTTGATACAATTGCTTCAGGATTCCCTTTTATAATTACGGGAGATTTTAATATGCTTCCCACAAGCGAGGGATATGCTATACTTACAGGTCCTGCTGAGAGTATCCCATTGATCAACGATTCTTATGAGATTTCAGAGAAAAGGCCATATGGGCCTGAATATACATTTAACGGATTCAGTGATATGGGGGGGACCGGGAGAATAGACTATATTTTTGTAAAAGAGGGAATGAAAGTTTTTGATCACAGGACAACTATAAAGAAAGAACGTGACGTTTATATTTCCGATCACTGGCCTGTAGAAGCTATAGTGAGGTTAAAGTGATTGTTATTTAAGATTTTTAATAAACTCGGTAATCCCATACTCATTCCTGGCAATATCAGTAATAAGCCAGCCTGAATTCAATTCATTACGGTTGAATTCTTTCACCCTGAAATACCAGCCGGGGATATCAATGATGTGATATACAATCTCTTCAACATATTCGTATTTAATAATTCCTGACTTGATAAAATAAAAGAAAAGAGTAAGTAAGTCAGGTTCAAAATCCTGTGTGGCATAGTATTGAAGATGTTCAGTATCCTCCAGGGCTCTTCTGAGGTTTATGAAATCAGTTTCATTGCTTGTAGGTGGAATGAAACGAACCATCAAAGTATCAGTTTTAAAGATATTCAGGATATCACCTTTTGCTGAGCTAAGAACCCACTTTACTGAATTATCATCTAAGATCTCCTGGACAAGGAAAAGTTTTATTTTTCGTGGTTCTCCCTTATATATCACTCTGGATCTGGCTTCAGCAATAATGTCAGGAGAATATTTATTGAACGAAATATTATTTTGTATTACATGGGAGACAAACTCTTCCTTCATTCTGATATAATCGACTGAATACTTATTATCGGCAGGCTGAATACGCGGATCTTTAAGATCAAAGAGAAGGGTGATCATTTTTTCTCGCGGCATTGCAGCTTTGAAAGCTGAATCAGCAGGATTTCCGTTAAAATCGCTCTTTAGATTAAACCTGTCGGCAAATTCGTTAAACTGCTTGATTCTGGCAATAAAAATCTCTTCACGTTCTTTTTGCCGGTCAGTCAGAATCTGTGAATAGAGAGGAGTGCTGATAAGGAATATCAGAATAACGGTAACAGAATAACGGTTTGCTCTTTTTTTGAGTGAAAGTACTGACATCAGGAAACGGACGTTTTTGTTTCAGTAGCTTTGATGTCGCCAAGGAATATTTTCCAGCGTTTTTCCTGGAAAAATTTATCTTCAACAATATCAATTATTATTTCAATCTCTTTTTTTGTGACATCAGTGTAAATAATATCATCGTCGCTGAAACCGGTAAATTCCTGGATAATAGTGGCAGTAGAATAATATTTTCCATCAGGACCTTTCGTAAATTCTCTTATGTATGCAATGTCGTAAAATTTAATAACGACTTTTGTATAGGGAAGTGATTTCAACCTGGCCAAATATTTTTCCATTGGCCTGCTGACCTTCTGTACAGTTCCGTCTGGAAGAATTGCTGTAATTTCCATTTCCGCACCTTTATAAAAGAGCTTCAAGGCCTCTTGTTCAGCCATATTTCGTTTTTCCGGAGGTTCATCTTTGCTCCCGATCGTAATAATATACTGCTCGAATTCCCTGACTTTTTGCTCGGTTTGTTCCTTGAATAATTCTATATCGGCAGCACTCAGATTGATTTCATCAGTGATTTTTGCCTGTTTGCTTGTAACTGCAGTTTTTGTCTCCTGTCCTGCAGCCCACAGACTTACAGACAAAATAAAACCGGTTATAAATATTTTTTTAAACATTTGATTTGCTGGTTTATAATTCTACTACAATTTGTATGCTAAACTTATCCTAAAGCCAAAATTTTTAATTTTTGTTGGCTTATAATTATGTGAATTTCCAAAGATATCAAAATAATTTCCATTACCATTACAAATGTCTGTCAGGCCCAAAATTATCTCAGGACCGAATGTTATTGAGGAATAGTACCCAAGTGGAACATTAATACCTGTAGATGCATAAAATGTAAGGTTGAAATCTTTAACTGTTATTGTATTTGTTTCATTAATAGATTCCCTGCTGTAGAAGCCCAATTCTTCGAGGTCAAGAATTTGGATTACAGAAGGATTATCAGGGTAATACCCTGTGAAAATGTAGCTTCCTGTACATTTATATGTTGCCTTTGTTGGGATTGATACTTTAACTCCGATTTCTGCAAAAAAACCTAGTTTCCCCGGGTTACCGCTTGTATAATTAACGAGAACAGGGATAGTTAAATAATTGATTTTTATCAATGAATCATATTCAGCTGCAATTCTCTTGTAATATAAATCTTCATTTACGTCGCTAGTCAATATAGTATTTCCGAATTTACCATTCAGGCTGAATTTACCAGAATATGTATTGAATTCTATTCCACTTCTTAAAGCGAAGTTATCATTGAAATAGTAACTTATACCCATTGCAGTGATATAACCGGATAGTGGTGATGTATTCCAGGAAACAGAATCCCTGGGTATGGAGAGGGATTCTATGTTTGCATCATTGATACTTGTAAGTCCGAATGAGCCTATGAGTGAAAGCCCAAAGCCTTTCCTTGTAACAGGCTTTATAACTATCTGAGGTAACTCCGCCGGACCTGTTTCGGGTGTTGCCTCATAGAAATTTACGGTAGTGATATCAATACTACTTATGTGAAAATCAGAAAATGTTTTACCGGCAGCTGTAAAAGTCATCCTGAAAATCAGAGGGAACATATTGCTGAAGGCATCTCTGCCCCTGTAGTTACCTGAAAAGAATTTATCAGCATCCACATAAGTGTAATAGCTTCCATCTTCATCTTTCATCACTTTACCGAATTTTGCTGAATCGGCATTAACTGACAGGTTCTTTATACCATCAGGATAGTTTGTAACATAAGATGTCAGATAATCAGCAACTGAAATGAAACTTGTCACAGGTTCAGGTGAAATATCGTTATAGACTCTGGTGTCTTTATCAGGAAATAAGTTCAGAAAACTTTCCTTAAAGAATTCCTTGTCTTCTTCCATTTCCTGGGGATCACCTATAAGTGCCAAAAAATTTGAATAATCCTGAAGGACGGCCTTAATAGAAGTCTGAATCTTAGTAATATCCTCTTCATTAATATCTTCAGCATCAACCTCCCTGAGTGCCTGGGTATAATCTATTATATAATCTGATGCAGCACTTCTTATTCCAACTATCTTAAAATTACTAAATGTCCTGTTTTGGGCACTGAAAGCAATTCTGAATGTCAGCTCTTCTTCGCTCTGATTTAGTGTAAGGTTGAGATAGTTACCGTTTATTGTTTTTTTTACTAAAACGTCGATTGAATAGATGTTATTTTCGTGGAACATTATTTCACTCACTCTGGCATTTTCAAGGTCGAGATTGATGGTTATACCATCGTAATACCAGAGAATGATATTATTTGCGTATGTTTCAGCCTCGTAAAATTCACTCAATTCATGCGTAGGATCGAGATCATTGTAGATAAGTACCTGTCTGTTCACAAATAGCTCAAGAAAACCTTCAGAGCTGCTTCGTGCATTTTCGATATCACTTACAACATATATACCGATCTGATTCATTAATCTCTGATAATCCTCCAG
>CAZOZU010000179.1:0-5047 GCA_964584355.1 uncultured Rikenellaceae bacterium | reverse complement strand
CCGTCGTTGAAGAAGTAGCCGAAGTAGTTGAGGAAGCACCGGTAGTTGTTGAAGCTCCTGAACCAGTAGTTGAAGAACCGGTAGCTGAAGTGATTCAGGAGCCAGTTGAAGAAGTTGAAGAGGAACCAGTTGTTGCCGTAGCAGAACCGGTATCCAAACCAAAACAGGTGACAAGGATTACACCTGTCGACCGGGAAGCAAAACCTGTTACACAAACTGAAAATAAGACAGAAGAGGCTCCTGCTCCTCAAAAGACTGAGCCCAAACCGGTAGCTCAACCTGTACGTGAACAGGATACTAAGCCTGTGACTACTGTTGCAGAAACAAAACCGGTAATAAAACCTGACCAGGAAACCCGGACTATACCGGCTACGCAACCTGCCCGGGAAACACAAACAACAACCGGACAGGGAAGGCGAATCGTATCCACAACAAAACCTGAACAGGAGACAAAAACTAATACTGTAACTCAGGAAACTCGTACTGTCCCGGTAAATCAACCAGCACAGCCAGCACAAACAACAGTTGTTGCAGGTAAACAAACAAAACCAGCAGCTCAACCAGCACCCATACCTGAACGTAAACCCTTGCCTGAACCGGAACAGGGACCTCCTGCGCAAATTGCACTGCAACCTGTTGATGAGACTCAAAAAAAGCCGGTAACTCAACCTGCTGCTGAGAAGAAGTATGACGATTTTCCTGTTGTTCAGAATTACTACCAGTCATCAGGAGGCAGAAGTCACGGGAAATGTTACCGTGGAATTATTGAAATAGGTTATGCTTTAAGGGTGAGTGAATATGGAATGAATAACTTCCGGTTCAACTTTATCAATGGTTTCAATATCAGGAATACATCCATAGGACTTGGAATAGGTGTACGCAAATATTTTGACAAACCGGCAAATCATCCCGACTGGCATCTTGTTTCTAGCGATGTCCAGATACCGGTTTTTCTTGACGTAAGAACAAGGTTTTCATCAAAGACATTTACTCCTTATCTCGGAATAGGTATAGGTGGTTCACAGGGATTCGACAGCGATACAACGAATAATAAAACTGAAGGATTGTATTTCCATGCAACCGGAGGGCTGTGGATCAATATTTCCGACAGGTTTGCGTTGTTTGGTGGATTTGCCTATGAAATGCAAAAACTGGAATATGCAAATATATCTGACGAGATACCCTATAAAAAGAATACTAATTCAATAAGCCTGAATATAGGAATAGCATTTTAAAATAATTAACCGCAGAGTTCGCAAAGTGATATGCGCCAAGCACGTAAAGAGTTAATATAAAAAATTATAACTTTGCGTTCTTCGCGTAAACTTCGCGTCCTTTGCGGTTAAATATTTTCAGCCTGATATTTTCAGTTATTCATTATATGGCTCAAACACCATTTTCAGCATTTTGATCGATGCCTTGATACCTTCATCCTCACTTAATCTGTTTCCTTCATATTCAACATCGATATATCCTTCATATCCTGATTCAGCAATTATTTCCATCATTTTGACATAATCAATTCTTGTTTCATAACCTTCTTCGTCAAAATCATATGTTTTGCCGCTGACACCCTTAGCATATGGCATTAATTCCTTTACCCCGATGTAGCGGTCATATGCTTGAAAATTTCCGAGGTCCGGTAAGACTCCGCAATTAGGTTTATTCACTTCCTTCATCACTTCAGCAAGCCACTTGCCAATCGACGAGTTGCCTCCGTGATTCTCAACGATTACATTTATTCCATATTCTGCTGCATAATCACAAAGCCTGCTCAATCCGTCAATGGCAGCAGCCTGTGTCTGGCCCATAGTACCTCTTCCGGCTGCATTGACCCTTATTGAATGACAGCCGAGGAATTTTGCTGCTTTAACCCATTTATGGTGGTTTTCAACAGCTTTTGTCCTGGCTGCAAGTGAAGTGTCTGCAAGGTTTCCCTCTCCGTCAACCATGATCAGGAGACTCTTAATACCATATTTGGTACATGAGTCTTTTAACTGGGTAAGATATTCTGTATCCTCTCCTTTGCCCATAAAAAATGTGGAGACATATTCGACGGCATCAAGGTCGTAATCCATCTTTGTAATTCTGGGGAAATCGAGATTTGTCATTTTCGTATCCCTGCCCCATAATGCACGGTGAAGTGACCATTCAGCAAGAGAGATCTTGAACCTCTCATTCTGGGCAAATAAATTAACACTTACAAATCCTGTTAAAAGGATGGTGATTAAAAATGATTTGATTTTCATATCTGTTAATATTACAGGTTAATAATAATACTCAATGAATGTTTTAGTATGATGCAATTTATAAATTATATCTTTAAACCAGTAACATATAATAATGTCCACATGAATAAACATAATTGCCATCAACAGCCGGTACACTACGTGAACCGGAAAACATAACAGACCCTGGAGCATCATAAGCATATCTCCAGAGCTCTTCACCATCAGAAAGGTTGAAACACCGCATAATATCCCCGGTTACATCCGGGGTAGAATATGTATAATATTGTTCAATCCCGGAGGTGGTTGAATTTAGACTGATATTCAACACCTCCGGTGTTGTCTACTAATTATATACCCTTACCATGGATGTTACCATGGATATTGGGATTGGACGTCTCCGACGTCTTTCAGCAGCATGAAAATTCATGGATGAATTTACAAAGGAAAAAAATCATTTAGCAACCTTAACACACATCATCCGTGTTTGATCACGAATCAGGAGCTTTCCATCGGCAAGTGCCATAGGGCCCCAGTTTTGACCCATTCCAAGTAACTCAGCCGAAGACAGAGGCTTGAATCCTGATGGATCCGGCTGTATGAGATACAGAGTTTTATTGCCATCCGTAGCCAGTATCAGCCCGTCAGCCAGTATCATACTGCCTTTATCAAAAGCAGGAGAACGCATTGTTTTCCACATAACCTTGCCATCCATACTCATACAGCACAGACCATCGCGTCTGTTGTTTGTCGAGAATTGGGCATAGAAATAACCGTTATGCAATACAGGAGGTTTGGTATGATCCCCAAAATCGTTGTGATAGAATATTTCTTTGACATTATATTTACCATTATTTGTTTTCCCTACCTGAATCATAATTATACCATGATCATAGCCTCCTGCAACGACAATCCTTCCCTCGCCGGCATCAAGAGCGGGAGCTATCTGAATCACATTTGTCCAGTTATTGTATTCCCAGAGAATTTCCCCTGTTTGTGGTTTCAGCCCGATTATCCTGCCCGGGGTTACCTTAGACCCCCTGTGTACATAGGTATTCGTTGATGAAAATACCATTACGATATGATCCTCTCCCGCAATCTTTGCGACAGTCGGGCTGGCATAAGTTTCATTTCCGATAGCTTCTGTCTTCCATATGATGTCGCCTGTCAGTTTGTTATAGGCAACCAGTCCTGCATCGGGATCCTTTGAGTAAGACACGATAAGCATATTGCCGTAGATAAGCGGACATTGGCTAATTGCCCATGTGGGTAATTTTGTTCCACCGAAATCTTTCGTGATGTTCTTGTTCCAGACAGGCTTATGTGTGTTGATATCAATGCAGTACAGGTCTCCGTAAGGACCGCACGAATAGACCCTGTTGCCGTCTACTGTAGGAACGCTTCTTGAACCCGGATACTGAACTGATCCTGGTGCATCATAACTGTAGCTCCATAATTCCTTTCCATTGTTAAAATCAAAGCACCGCATAATATCACCGGTTTTATCGTCCCTGTCAAGCAGGTATACTTTACCATCCTTTATAACAGGTCCGCCATAGCCGCGACCAACGTTGGCTGTCCAAAGTACCTCCGGTCCATTCTGTGGCCATGAGCGCAATATACCTTTCTGGTCTGATGTACTGTTCTGGTTCGGCCCGAGAAACTGGGGCCAGTCCTGTGCATTAATAATAAATGTGCTGATTATCAGTAGAATCAGCATTGTGAACATCTTTCTTGCTTTCATTTTAGTATTTCTTTAGTTTCTATTCCGATTAATCAATATTTTATTTTTTATATCTGATGTCTTCTTATTATTGTATTTAAATTTAACGAGTTGTGCGGTTGAAAATTAAATAAAAAAGTTAATATCTTAAACATGAAAAAGTTATGCATAATACTGATATACAGTATATTAGAAGTATAAATCACCACAAATATACTTCAGCTATGCATAACTTAAAAACAAATTTCGACAAGTTCTTTAACATTACCAAATCGGTTTTTAAAAATCATTTAAACGAGTCTGATAATTTTTATTTATATCCAAATAAACCAAAACTATCAGACTGTGAGATAATTGCTTTGTCAGTTACCGGAGAATCAATAGGTATAGACAGCGAAAATTACTTTTGGGGAAAACTTAAAAGTGATCACAAACAAGATTTCCCAAATCTGATTGACCGTAGTAATTTTAATCGTCGTAGAAAACATCTTTATCCTTATATTGAACAGCTAAACAAGTATTTAGCAGACAAACTTAATGAATTTGAAGATGTTTATCTCGTTGATTCAATTACGATTCCTGTTTGTCAGATTGCAAGAGAGAAGCAAAGTAAGATATTCAAGGAGTCCTTTGAAACAGCGCCTGATAAGGGCTATTTGTCAAGCACTTACAAGATTGATTTGTTCAATTCGTGCCAGGTAAATTTACAAACGCCCAAAAGAGCAAATCAAGTAAGGGAGCTATACCCTGCAATCTTTAAAAGAATGAGAAAACGTATTGAGAAATTATTTGCACAATTATGTGATCAGTTCATGCTTAAACGTAATTATGCCAAAACAGTATTAGGCCTCTCAGTCCGCATTCTATCGAAGATTACTGCAGTAACTCTCTTGCAATACATTAATTCAAAGAACAATAAACCAATTAATCATTTAAAATATGCATTGGCGGTTTAACCGCACAACACGTTAATAATAATGTATATTTATGCAGTTGAAGATTTATTTAATTACAGTTGCCTCAAAAGGAGAGGCAGGAAGTCCTTCAATATTATACAGATTGGCACCTTCAGGATTATCAGCCCATGCATATCTCA
>CAZOZU010000178.1:0-5090 GCA_964584355.1 uncultured Rikenellaceae bacterium | reverse complement strand
GGAAGGATAATTTGCCGGGATATCCCCTGGCAAGGGTATATGTTACAGGGAAAGAACTTAAAAGTATTCTTGAGATACTGCAGGTTGCCTATAAGTCAACACCCGGAAATTATTGCTATTATTCTGGTATGAAGGTTGATTTTGATCCTGAAAAAGGAATGATGAGGAAGTTAAAAAAGATAGACATAATTTCTCCACACGGAGGCATTAAAGAGGTTGATTTTTCACGTAAGGATAATCAATTGTACTCAATAACAGCTAATTTATATATGCTTGAGTTTGTGGGTATTATAAAAAATATGACTTTAGGATTAATAAATGTGGTACCGAAAGATGCTTTCGGCAATCCCATTACAGATATGAAGAGCGCAGTGATTGATATTGATGAGAACAAAGAGGGTATTCAGGAAGGTAAGGAATGGTTGGCCCTGGTTGAATACCTGACATCCATGGAAGACACAAATGGGAATGGAATACCTGATATTGACAGGAAATATGAGAGTGCAATTCAGACCTTTTTCAATGTAAATTCCCGGTAGATTTTAATTCCAGGGCAGTTCCTGTTACCATGAACTGAAAGGATTATCAACTTCCAGTCTTTCTTTTCTGTTAGCCACAGTATAACCCAATTGAAAAATTGTCTCTGAAATAAGTTCCAGCTTTTTAAAATCGATTTTTTCGATAACATCTCCCGGGGTGTGGTAATCGGTGTGTAGCCCTGTAGTAAAAAAGAGTACAGGGATATCGTGTCGGACAAAGTTATAATGATCGCTGCGTGCAAAAAGCTGCAGGGGATGTTTTCTTCCGCTCAAACTATAATCAAAATCGAGAATAGCCCCTTTATCTATTTCTTTTGCAATAGCCATCAGTTCGGAGCTTTGATTACCAGTAATGATAAATACTTCAGTTGGTCCGGTCATTGGATTATCGGCAGTCGTATCTGCCACACCCTTAATTCTGCCGATCATATCCATATTTATATCAACAAGTGTATTCTCAAGCGGTACAAGTGGATTATCGACATATGATTTTGATCCGAAAAGACCTATCTCTTCGCCCGAGACCCAGAGAAACATAACAGATCTTAATGGTTTCCTGTTAAGGTTCTGGAAAGCTTCAGCAAGCGAGAGGACTGCTGCACAACCTGAAGCATTGTCATCAGCACCAGCATTAATTCCTCCTGCTGATTCACCAATATGATCAACATGAGCAGAAAAAATAACATATTCTTTTTTGAGTACAGGGTCACTTCCCTCAATGTATGCTGCTATATTTCTCAAGATAATATCCTCGCTTTTAGCTCCTTCAGTGAATTGTATTTTTTTCCCTTTAATTTCAAATGATTCCGGTTCAAGAGTGGTGTCAATTTTATTCTGAAGCTCTTCAAGAGTGTAACCTGATTCTTTAAGTAATTCATCGGCTACCGACCTGTGGGTAAAAATAATTTTAGGCATCCCTGGCAATTCAAAGGTTCTGGGCTTCTCTCCTTTAAGGGTTTTTGTTGAATTGAGTTCACCGGCATATCCGGAATATCGTTCCTCAAGGGATGAATATCCGGATTTGGGATCCATTACGAAAAGTACGGCTTTTGCTCTGGAGAAAATCAGGGAAGAGAGTTTTACCTGTATACTCCTGAAGGAATCCCAATTTGTGCCTTCAAAAAGGAATTTTTCGCCATCATCAGTTGTGGGAGCCCTGTTCATGACAAGTAGTATCTTACCTTCAGTATCAATATCCTCAAAATCATTATACCCATATTTATCCAATTTCAGGCCATAGCCTGCAAAAACCACTTCTCCGTCAAATGTGAAGTCAGAAGGTCCTGTAGGTACTAGCTGATAAACAGGAAGCTTTATTGTAACAGTATCCTTTTCATTAGTTATTACCTGTATAGAAGTTCTGTCAGGATCAATTGATTTCTTTGTGATAGAGTAGGATTGATAATAACTATTGCCATTCATTGGTTTAAGACCCATTAATTTTGCCTGAGATACAATATATTGCTGTGCCACCTCCAGTTCCGGTGCTCCATTCAGCCTTCCTTTCAGAAGTGGTGAGGCAAGGAATGAAATATGGCTTTCAAGATCATTTGATGTGATCACATCAATATATGACGCGTTCTTTTGGGCTGATAAAGAATCAGTTATTCCTACAAGCAGGACTATAATGATCAAATGGTTGATTTTGTTTTTCATGTGTATCACTTATTTATTTAAAAGAAGGATTTGTAAAGGTAGAAAAGTTATTTAATCATTTCTCTCTACATCTTATTATAATATATGAGTATAAGGAATCAATTACTCCCTTTAGGGTTGGGGCAAATAATTGATTTTATAGCATAGAAATACTTAATATGTATAAAAGCCGACAGTCCTTTTATATTATTTTAGAACAATTTGGTTCTATTTGATAACATTCAGGGGATTGTAACCGGAAGCATATTTTTTCTTAAGTTTGCTCACTAATTTGCCATAAAACATGGAGGTCAGTATATATTTCTGGATCGGATTTCATGTTTTGATTTTCATGATACTTGCTCTTGATCTTGGTATTTTCAACAGGAAGGAACATAAGATACCATTAAAAGAGGCACTTCTCTGGAGTATGACATGGATATTGCTGGCCATGCTGTTTGGTTTGTTTGTATTTTTTGAATTTGGGAGGACAAGAGCACTTGAATACCTTACAGGTTATGTGATCGAATATTCCTTAAGTGTTGATAATATTTTTGTTTTCATCCTCATCTTCAGCTATTTCGCAGTTAAGGAAGAGTATCAGCATAAGATATTATTCTGGGGTATCATAGGTGCCCTGATTATGAGGGGAATATTTATTTTTGCCGGTGTGGCTCTTATAAACAGGTTCCACTGGATTGTAATTTTGTTTGGTTCATTCCTTGTGTTTACAGGTATAAAAATGCTGTTACAGAAGGAGACACATGTTGACCCTGAAAGGAATCCGGTTGTAAAATTTTTCAGGAGATTCTTACCCGTATCCGATGAACTTCATGACAGCAGGCTTTTTATAAGACAAAATCACAGGACTTATGCTACTCCGTTATTCCTGGTTCTGGTTGTTATAGAATCGTCCGATCTTATTTTTGCAGTTGATTCAATACCGGCAATTCTTGCTATAAGCCATGAAACCTTCATAGTCTATACATCAAATATCTTAGCCATTCTTGGATTGAGATCACTTTATTTTGCGGTTGCAGGCATAATGGGCTATTTCCGGTATTTAAAAATAGGTCTTGCTTTTGTACTGACATTTGTAGGCGTTAAGATGCTTGCTTCTTTCTTCCATTTCGAAATCCCGATTCTGATATCTCTCGCAATAATAGTCACTATTCTGGTTGTCTCAATTCTTTCATCAATTATTATCAGGAAGAAATGATCCCACATTCTCTATACAGGCATATGTATATAAATTAGCCGGAAAGTATTAAATTTACATTGTATATTGAAAGATACAGGATAGTTTAAATATAAGTCTTAAAGGGTACAATAATGACCTCATCTATAAAGAAACCTGCAACTCCATGGCCACTTATTGTCCTCTTTCTTATCATTTCCATTACTGTTATCATTGCAGGCTTTTTTTATTACAGAATACTTGAATCACATTTATTAGATGAAACAACGGAACAACTTTCTGCCATTTCTGATCTTAAAGTTAGGCAGATAATTCAATGGAGGCAGGAACGTATATCAGATGGTATTTATCTGAGCAGCAACATTCCGCATGTAAAGCAATTATCACAATTTTTGACTGATAGTGATAACAGCCAACTTAAAGAGGATCTTGTCAGAAGTTTTAAAGCATATACTGAAAATTATGATTACCGAAGTGCTTTATTGATTGACAGACAATTAAACTTAAGGCTTTTTTATCCTGATCAGGATACTGTTATTGGCGAGCATCTCCAAAATCTTCTTCCTGAAGTTATAAGAAATGGTGATGTTGTTGTAACAGATCTCCATGAAGCTCAAGATGTAGACTTTTATCATATGAGTCTTCTGATACCCTTAAAAGGCCCGGAGGTTACTGATACTAATGTCTTTGGTGTTGTAGTAATGAGAATTGATCCGGATAAATTGCTGTTCCCTGTTGTTGAATCCTGGCCTGTTAGCAGCAATACTGCAGAAGCTCTGCTTTTTCATGTTAAGGATGATGAAATCGTATTTCTTAATAAACCACGACATTCTGAGGGAGAGGGAAGAGGTATGAGAATACCGGTAACTGTAAACAGACTGTCATCATCGATGGCTGTTCAGGGGATGAAGGTAACTACTAATGGTATTGATTACAGAGGTGTTAGTGTAGTAGCAGCTACGAAGAAAATACCCGAAACAAGCTGGTACCTGGTATCCAAGGTTGATCGTGAAGAAATATTTTTAACACTAAAAGATAGTATTAATCAGATTGTAGTAATAGTCATACTTATCATCCTTACCCTGGGGTTTTTTCTGGTTTTTCTTTGGTGGAACCAGAGAGCAAAGTCTTTCAAAGAAAAATATGAAGATGAACTTGAACGGCTTGCTCTTGTAAAACATTTCGATTATATCCTGAAATATGCAAATGATATTATTTTGCTTTTTAATAAAGATTATATTATAGTAGAGGCAAATGACAGAGCAATAGATACATACAAATACAGTCGTAATGAACTTATTGGCAAAAATGTAGCTGAATTACGTTCTCCGGAAGCTTTAGCCACACTTAAGAAAGACCTCGCTTTACTTGAGAAGAATGGTTCTTCAACTTATGATACAATTCACAAAAGAAAAGACAGTTCAACATTCCCGATTGAAATCAGTGCCAGGAAAGTTGACATAGAGGGTGCTAAATTTTACCAGTCGATTAGTCGTGATATAAGTGAAAGGAAAGAAGCAGAGGAGACTCTTATGCAGAGCGAGGAACGGTTCCGTAAGGTCTTTGAGGAGAGTCCTTTCAGTATGGTAATGACAGGCAAAGATATGGGTATAATTAAGGCTAATTCTGCTTTCTGCGAGATGTTGGGCTATAGTGAAAAGGAACTTATTAGACTTACTTTTAAGGATTTTACGCATCCTGAACATATCTCACAGGAT
>CAZOZU010000177.1:0-5092 GCA_964584355.1 uncultured Rikenellaceae bacterium | reverse complement strand
GCCCGGCGATCTCGGCGCCGTGGCCGGAACCTACGGCCCGGAGGGTGCGCCCCGCCGCCTGTTCGTCGCCGCCCTGCCGGACCAGGTGGGCCGTCACAACTCCCCGACCCAGGCCGAGTCGATCCAGATCTGCCATTGGATATGGTTCAGATAGGAAGATGGAATAAAACTGTAAGCCAGGTAGTTCTGGCAAAAGCAATGATGCAGATGAATCATGACTATGCCGGTGCACTTACACTTCTGCAGGAAGTAAAAACCAGTGGTACCAATCCGGCAGGTGACCCTCTTGCACTCTATCCCACTTACGGTGATATCTTTGACATTGAGCACAGGAACTGCTCTGAGGCTGTTTATACAGTTCAGTATTCAGTTAACGACGGTTCAGGCGGATATAACGGAGGATACGGTGAGATACTTAACTTTCCATACAAGAGCGGTGGCTCCCCGGGAGGATGCTGCGGATTCTATCAGCCAACCCAGGAGTTCGTGAATTCATTCAGGACATCAGGCGGATTGCCAATACTTACTTTTAATGCTGGAGATGGTTACTATGAGTATAATAATGATCCTGTAGTAAGTGACCAGGGATTAGCTCCTGCCGATGCGTTTACAGAAGATGCAGGACCACTGGATCCAAGACTCGACTGGGCAGTCGGAAGAAGAGGGATCCCATACTGGGACTGGGGAGAAGTAACAGGCTCAGACTGGGTCCGTGACCAGACATACGCCGGTCCATATTCGGGCAAGAAGCAGGTATATAAGCAATCAGAGGAAGGTTCTCTTACTGATATCAGTAGCTGGACCAGCGGATTGACAGCTAACGGATACCGTATGATCCGCTTTGCTGATGTTCTCCTGCTGCTTGCCGAGTGCGAGATTGAAGCAGGATCCCTAGATAATGCCCGTACCTATGTTAACCAGGTTCGTGCCAGGGCTGCAAATCCCGACGGCTGGGTTAAGGAAGATGATGGTGTGACAAATGCTGCAAACTATGTTATCAACGAATATCCTACTACGGGATATCCATTTGATACACAGGCAAATGCACGCATAGCACTGTACATGGAGAGGAAGCTTGAACTCGGTATGGAAGGCCACAGGTACTTCGACCTTAACAGGTGGGGAATCACAGTGCAGGAACTTAACAGGGTTCTTGCCTATGAAACTACTACTCCATGGGGCGCTAACGGGGCAATGTATCTCCAGGGTACCGCTGTTGTTGGTCCTGAGGATGTAACATTCCCGATACCACAGCGTCAGCTCGACCTGATGCCGGACGTTCTGGTACAGAACAGATAAGAATTCAGTAATTACTGAATAGTTAGGATAAAAGAGGGTGTCTCAAAAGGACACCCTCTCTTTTTTGTGATACTCCTGTTTTTTTCTATTTTTACGCGATTTAAAAAATTCAATAATTGATTTCTTCATGAGGAGATTGTTTCTGCTATCACTGGTATTGTTATCAGGGTTATTGATATCCTGTTCCAAACCCACCAAGTTCCGGCTAATTAATTCAAGGCATTCCGGTGTTGAATTTAAGAACCAGTTATTTGAATCAGATAGTTTTAATGTTATTACTTATGAATATATCTATAACGGTGGTGGTGTTGGTATCGGAGACCTTAACAATGACGGACTTCCTGATATTGTCTTCGGTGGGAATATGGTTTCTCCAAGAGCCTATCTGAATGAAGGTAATTTCAGGTTCAGGGATATCACTTCGAATTTTGAGGGATTGACCAGCAATCAGTGGTATGGCAGCGTGACAATGGTTGATATTAATTGCGACCGGTGGCTGGATGTATATATAACCTCAACAACAAATCCCGATCCTGCCAAATGCAGGAACAGGTTGTGGGTCTGCCAGGGAACTGATGAAAACGGTGATCCTTACTATATTGAAATGTCTGAAGATTATGGAATTGATGAAGAAAGCCAATCAACGGGAGCAGCATTTTTTGATTATGACAACGATGGAGACCTGGACCTTTATATCATGAATAATACGATAAACCAGAGGATGAATACCTCCATAGCACAAAGGATAACTACCGGGAAGGCCGAAAACAACGACAGGTTATATCGTAATAATGGAGACGGGACTTTTACTGATGTAACCATCGAGGCAGGAATTGTATATGAAGGATTTGGTCTTGGAGTGGCCATGGGAGATGTAAACAAGGATGGATACCCTGATATCTATATTACAAATGATTTTATTACAAATGATCTGTTTTATATAAATCAGCGTGACGGTACTTTCCGCAATGAGATAAGAAAATATATTTCATACCAGTCAAAATCATCGATGGGAAATGATATGGCTGATGTAAACAATGACGGTAATCCTGATATGTTTACCCTGGACATGCTTCCCGAATATTATTTCAAGAGGAGACAGACTATAAATGGTTTCGGTTACATGTATTATCTGCTTGACGAAGAATTTGACTTTGAACACCAGTACCTGAGGAACATGATGCATCTTCACAACGGATTTATCAATGGTGAGATGCTTCCTTACAGCGAAGTAGGACAAATGATAGGTATCATTTCTACAGAATGGAGTTGGTCGCCGCTGCTTGCCGATTATGATAATGATGGAGATAGAGATCTTATTGTTGCAAATGGATTTCCCAGGGATATGACCGATAAGGACTGGACGGCATATTTAAGAAAATACTATGGATATTTAACTGAGGCCATGCAGACAATTGAAATGTCGCCTATTATAAAGGTTCAGAATTTTGCATTTGAAAATGCAGGAGAATTAAGGTTTATAAAAAGATCGAAGGAGTGGCTGCCCGATATTCCTTCTTTCTCTTATGGAGCTTCATTTGTCGATCTGGATAATGACGGTGATCTGGATTATGTTACTAACAATACAAATGATGAAGCATTTATAATGAGGAATTATACTGTTGAAAAATCGCGCAGAAAAGCCAACTATATCAGGATAAAGTTAATAGGGAAGGATATCAATACAATGGCCATTGGTACAAAAGTCCATATCTGGTCGAATGGTAAATTCCAGTTTCACGAACACTTCCTTACAAGAGGCTATGCTTCTTCAGTTGATCCTGTGGTACACTTCGGTCTTGGGGAAGAGACTTTTGTGGATTCAATAAAGATAATCTGGCCTGCAACCGGAAATGTAACAGTAGTAAAGGATATAGAGGCTAATCAGGTTATTGAGATTGATGAAAAAAATTCACATCCTCCCGTTGAGAAAACAGAAAAAAATCCGGGAAATAATTACTTGTTTGAGAGATGCGATAATGCATTGGACTATACTCACGAACAGTTGGATTTCCCGGATTTCTTTCTGAATCAGAATATTATTCCTCATAAGTTCTCCCAGATTGGTCCCAGGATGGCTAAAGGTGATATTGATGGCGACGGGAAAGACGACCTGATAATCGGTTCAACCAATACATTACCGACAGAGGTATTCCTCAGAAGGGGTGAAGGATTTGAAAGGGCAGAAATTGAAGGACTTACAACTAAGAAGGAATTTTCGGAAGCAGATCTTGCAATTGTCGACATTGAAGGAGATGGTGATAATGATGTAATAGCTCTTGCCGGCGGTTATGAGAACCAGCATGAAGAAGATTATAAACATTATGTTTATGAGAATAATAATGGCACCTTTATAAGGAAAGAGTTCCCGGCTCCTCCATTCCCGGCTTCTGTTCTGCGGCCATGTGACTTTGATCATGATGGTGATCTGGATATGTTCGTCGGCTGTTGGGTCAAAAAGGGTATGTTCCCCTATGCCAATCATTCCTGGGTGATCATTAATAATGACGGACATTTTATAGCTGACACCACTTTTCGTATAAACCTTGGTATGGTGGTCGATGCTCTATGGACCGATTATGATAATGACGGCTGGGAGGACCTGGTCGTTGCCAGGGAATGGAATACAATTGCGATACTGAAAAATATGAACGGAGAAAAACTGGTCCCTCCAAGTATACCGGAGATAGCAGAATCGCATGGTTTATGGTATACTGTGGCAGCAGGAGATTTCGATGGCGATGGAGATAATGATTATATTTTAGGAAATCTTGGAGAGAACCATGGCAGATTCAATTTAAGTGAAGAATACCCTTTAACACTCTATGTTCTTGATATAGATCTCGATGGTAATATAGACCCAGTATCAACTGCTTACTGGGAGGATCAGGATGGCAATATGACAGAATACCCGATAAACTATATGGATGAGCTGGCAGGGCAATCTGTATATTTTGAAAGGCTGTTTCCTTCATATAAATCATTCAGTTATACAACCATTAATGAGATGCTTGATGAGAGTATTATGAGCAGACTTGAGTTCAAACTCAATGTTAACACAACCTCAAGCTATGTCATGTGGAACAACGACGGACAATTCAGTTTTGAAAAACTACCATTGTCATTGCAGGTTGCACCCATTACGGAATCAATTGTCAGGGATTTCAACGGGGATGGTTATCCTGATGTGCTTCTGGGAGGTAATGATCATACCTACGATGTATCAACAGGATATTATGATGCAAACAAGGGTATGTTACTGTTAAGTAAAGGCCCGGAACAGTCATTTGAAGTATTGCCACCATCGAAAAGTGGTATCCTGTTAAATGGAATGGTGGAGTCACTCCTCTATTTTGAAGGAGATACACCTCTGGTTGTTGCAGGGATCAACAGGTCAAAAGCAGTTGTGTATAAGCTAAATCAAGAAAAGTAGGAGATTCCTCACTCATCAATTCTTTCCAGTTCCCCATTTATAAACCGGTATTTCACAACTTCCCAGCAGGAAGGACAGTCGAACAGGGGAGAATTACGTGTATGTTCCGGAATTTCCGCAGCTATAACACCATCATCAATACTCAGGATCTTCATATCGGATTCCAGTGTTCTGATAAGGGTGAGTTTTCCTGATATATTGATTATAACAAGATGTTCGGTCGTTACCTGAATATTCCTCTGGAATGTGAAAAGTGAAATAATAGCATCTTCTTCTTTATCTGAATCTATACGACCGGTAAGGATATTCCCGGGGTCAATAACATACATCTTCTGGTCATTACCTATTATCATTATCCCG
>CAZOZU010000176.1:0-5097 GCA_964584355.1 uncultured Rikenellaceae bacterium | reverse complement strand
CTGGTTCTTATTTTTAATAGTCCTTATTTCGTCAGAGTAATTTGTAACTGTACACTGTTGATATATTGTACAATTTCCTTTATCATCAGGTGTATACCCTCTGCAAACCCGTAATACATCTGAAGATATTTCATCGATAAGTACAATTTTTCCGTCACCGTATTTCAGCCTGCCCAGTTCGAATTTACCATCAATGACATGAAGTCCTTTCCCGGAGAATTCATCGGAAACGATTTCGGCAATATTCTTTACCAGTTCAACGCTGAAATCAATCTCTTCCTTTGTCATAGCACCTGTTTCCTCAAGTGCTTCGAGTGTTATTAGGATATCACTGTCTCCTTTAGTCCATGCTTCAACTACCTTGTGCAGATTTTTACATGGTCTTACAAAGGGGTATCTTCTCCAGAAACTACCTGTTGCGTTATTTCTCCATGTGAACTCAAGATTCAATAGCGGAGCTGATCCATGAAATTCAGGAGATTCCTCCTTCATGCTCAATGGGATGGCAGGCTCCACAATCATTTCATTTTCTTTGATTGTATCGATATAGTGTGAAGGGATTCCCTTATCTTTCAGTAGCTTAAAGAAATGTGTGGCAAAACTGCATGCAATAGCACCTTTGCCGGGGATGTCGCCGACAACATTATCATATCCGGGATCAAAAACAGTTTTCCCGTTTTCAATATAACCGGTTGCCCTGTCGGTAAATACGAAGCGGTATTTGCCTTTATAAGGCCCTTCAGTTATATCATAGACATCTTTGGATTTTCCGCGGTATATAAGATCTTTTTCTTCCATGAGCATATTTCTTTATTATTGAATATGGTAAATATAAACTTCAATATCCAATTGGCAAATCATTTTGATAAGTTTCCTGAATTTTTAGAATTTATTTAAAATAATAAGCTTGGTTTAAAAGTGTATCAATACCCTGGGCTTTCCAGATTGCGATCATATTCAGAGTACTCCCTCCACCAACAATGATCGCATCTGAGCTAAATATCTGTTCTGAAAAACTATTCTGTTCCGAGTAGGAGCTGATAAATGATTTCAGTACCGTTGGTTCTACAGGGAGATCTTTGCACAACCTGTCCCAGTAACCGATGGCACGTTCATCATCATCAGCAGCAGTTGGAAAGAAGCAGATCTTCGGATTCTTCTTGTTTGTAAGTCCGGCAACATACCTGATGAATTCTCTTTCCATCCCGTTGCCATAAACAAATATTGTTTTTTTTATTTACTGATCATCTGTCCCAGGATCTCCCGCTTTACTCTGGCAGCAAATTGTGTTGCTCATGCAGAAGGCTACGATAAACAGAATCAATATTTTTCTCATAAATCGTATTTTGATGGTTATTCAATAAGATTTTTTTCAAAATACGAATAAAATTTCAGCAATATCCAAATCCAGACTAAAATATCCATAATCAGAAGGTGTCCGGGAAATTATTCTTGTATTAAATGCCTGGTTTTGTGTTGAAATTCTATCTGATTTCTTATTGGGAAACATTTTGAGAGTCATTTGTATGAAGCATCATATATTATGATTAATTTACCGGATAATTAAATTAAAAGTTATGAAATCATCACGTCGTTCATTTATCCAGACAGCAGCCATGGGAACAGCAGCTGCAGGACTAGGTTTTTCATGTTCGGGGGGGGAAACGGCTCCGGAACAGGATTTATCCAATGCTTCAAAAAGGATCCGCAGGAACAGGATTGGTGTTTCAACCTATTCTTTCTGGCAATTTAACGGTCCAAAAGAAAGCTCTTCGATTGAGGAATGTATAGAGCAGGCAGCCACTATGGGTTTTGATGGAATCGAATTCCTGTTGATGCAGATGCAATCGGAAGAAAACAGTTATCTTCAAAAACTAAAACGTCAGGCATTCCATGCAGGAATTGATATCATGGGCTTCTCTACACACCAGGGATTTGTTTATCCCGATAAGGAAAAAAGAGATTCAGAAGTGGCAAAAACAATCCATCAGATAGAACTTGCCTACCAGCTTGGAATTCCTACCATGAGACTTAACACAGGCAGGTGGAATACAACAAGATCATTTGATGATCTGATGGCCAATAAAGGTATTGAACCGATCCTTGAAGGTTATACCGTTGATGAGGGTTTTGAGTGGGTGATCGATTCAATAAGCCAGTGTATCTCAACAGCAGAAAAATGTGGTGTTGTTCTGGGACTTGAAAACCACTGGGGTCTTGGCCGTACAGCTGATGGTGTTCTGAGGATTGTTGACGCAATTAATTCCCCATGGCTGCAAATTACTTCTGACACAGGTAATTTCCTTGAAAACCAGTATGAACAGCTGGAAGTGATGGCCCCGAAGACTTTCCTCATCCAGGCTAAGACATATTACGGAGGAGGGAAATGGTATACACTGGATATTGACTATGACCGTGTAGCCGAGATATTCAGGAAGGTTGATTACCGGGGATATGTTTCCATTGAATTTGAAGGCAATGAAGATCCCCTGATTGCCATCCCTAAAAGCCTGGACCTGATAAGGGAAGCATTCACCTGGGAAGTATAACCGGGAATAATTTAGTGATCTTACCGGAAAACATCAATTCAGAAGGAATAACCAATACTGGCATAAAAGCCCCTGCCTCGTGTTGAATACCCTCTTATTTCATAATAGTCGGTATTTAACATGTTCTTTGCATGAAACATTATGGTAAAGCCTTTAAAGAGGGTATATTTTGCACGAAGATCCAGCAGGGTATAATCCTCCAGGCCAACAGTTCCAAGAGCTCCATACGGACCCAGGGAAGTATCATAAAAGACATCATTTCTTGTTCCTGTGTATCTTAAATCGACCATAAACATTAAGTTCTCAAAGGGAAGATATGTAAGGCTAATGTTACCTGTGTTGGGTCTGCGAACCAGTCCTATACGCTCTGTTTCTTCAGAGATGAAGATACCGTTTGAATAGAGTTGAATGTGATTGCCATCTGTGTGTGCATTGTCAATGTTATCAGGACTATATTCAAGTTTTCCATTAACAAGGCTGAAATTACCTGTCATACTTAGTTTATCAGATATTTTTGAATGGATAGAGAATTCCAATCCCCGGTTTGTCTGTTTTCCCAGGTTAATATATGTGTCTCCTAAATAGTCGAGGTATGATAATGCGCTTATTTCATGAGATTTATCCCATAGATAAACATAATCAATGCAATTTTTTATGGTTGTTGTATAATAATTTATACTCCACCAGATGTTGTCATTAACTTTTTGTTTTATGCCAATTTCCCATGAGGAAGATTTTTCCGGATCAAGTATTTTGTTACCTCGTGTTATTCCTGACATGTAATCCATTTCAGGGGAATACAACTGGTATAATGAAGGGGCATTGAACCCGGTGGAATAAGAAAAATAGAGGAGTGAGTTTTCACTGATCTTTACTGAGGGATTGATTTCATAGGTGAAGGTCGTTCCGAAAGTGCTGTGATTGATAACTCTGCCTCCCAGTCCTAAAGAAAAAGGTTTAAGCGACTCATTAAGTATTTCACCATTTATGTCAGCATGCAGAAAACCTGTTGAGGTTGTAGTTTTTATTTCAAGAGTATCGAGGTCGGTTTCTGAAATATAGACACCCCATGCTTCAGAATAATAATATGTCTCGGCTGACATTGTTTCATTAAAAGAGCCTCCTCCGATTACAGTCTGGAATCCCCTGGTATTATAGTTAACCTGTATTTCGTGGTTTGCGATGGAGCCGGAATATTTACCTCTGAAATATGATTTATCAGTATTTCCGGAAGCATCAACCAATGATGAATCATCAACAGCTTTACGTACAAGATCACTTATACCTCCGTTGAATGTCATTGATAATCCTTTGCCAAACCAGTATTTTGCACCATATGTATAGAGGTTACGGTTAAAATCGACTGTATAGTTTTCATCATCTTTGAATGCTCCATCATCAATTTCAAGATTTTGATTTATATTCCTGATCCCTCCATAGATATCCAGATTATCAGATTTATAGCCTGATTTGGCAACGAAGTCGGTCTTTCTGAATCCGTCAGTCATATCCGGATACTTATAAATAGCAGGATCAGTAACAGTATCTACCGTGGAGTTGATACCGCCGCTTTTTGTATTGAAAGCTTCGGCTGTAACATAAAATCCTGATTTATGTGTATAATTAGCCAGCAGATTTTCAGATAGTATTGAACCATTCTTGTCAAAAATACCTCCGTTTATATTTGCATCAACATGGAGTCCGGGAGTGTCATAATTTTCTTTTGTGATTATATTTATCACGCCGCCAATTGCTGAAGAGCCGTAAAGAGTACTGTGAGAACCCCTGACAATCTCAATCCTGTCGATATTTACAAGGGAAAGCTCTGACAGATCAAGGGAATTGTCGGTTGAGGAAGGATCGCTGAGAGGGATACCATCGATCATAACAACTGTGTGGCTGTTATTTGTGCCCCGGGTTGAAATATTATTAATACTGCCCGGATTTTGTTGAGCACCGACGATATAAAATCCCTCCTGCTGGTTAAGAAGTTCAGAAACAGTAAGTGCACCTGATTGTTGAATTTCGTCATGGGTGATTACTGAAATGCTTCTTCCGATATTATTAAGGTTTTTTTCATTCCGTGTGGCTGTTATTACAACCTCATTCAATAAAGCCACTTTTGTAGTGTCATACTGTTGTCCATACAGTGTCATAGCAGGCAGGATAATCGCGCAACCTGTTATGAAACAGATGAACAAAGACCTTTTTTTCAGTTCCATTGTTTCATTTTTAAAAGTTAATAATAGAATACCTGCAATTGGCCTTTGACTTTTAAGTCTGGCTTACAAGCGAAATGAAACAATACAAGAGAGGTGGAGTATTTCTAAGTTGATCTTTTTATATTGAAGATTTACCTTTTGATTTTGCTCCGTTTCGCGAAAGCAATCAAATGAATCAGGCAGGTCTCCTGGCTTCCCTGGTTTCAGGCTGCCTTCCCATTCCGATAAATCGGAACAGTGGCTTAAGATGCCTGAAGCACTTCTCCGGTGCAGCGGAGCAGAGTTACAGTTGCGCGTCAGCCCATGATTTTCACATGGTTCCCTTT
>CAZOZU010000175.1:0-5196 GCA_964584355.1 uncultured Rikenellaceae bacterium | reverse complement strand
TCAGTATGTTATAAAATAAAACCGCACTAATTTTGCGAGGCGTCACAAGTCAGGAAAGTACATAATACTTTCTGCACCCTCTTTCCATTGTTACGGCAACTCTGACCTCCATATCGGTGTTTTCGAACGATATAACATATGGTCTGTGCTCTATTCCGTTAACCATCATATATTTATCGTCTACTTCAATTTTGTATTTGCCAAGTGGTGAATTTGTATTACCGGCAGCAACAAATTTTCTGCCGATGCCGTATGAGCTGAGGCAGATGGCAAAAATTAATCCTGATATTAAAATGATCCTTTTCATGGTTTTTTGTTTTTAGTTTAAATTTTTATTTCGTCTAAAAGTCCGGATGTTAATTGTCATCCGGCATTCATATAAATGACTGTTAGCATATAAAATTGATGCTTATGCTTAATGTGATTTTATGGTTAGTATAGATCGGCAAATAAACTGTCTGTTTCAATCAACAAATAGCGTGATAAAAATGCTGCTGATATTGCTGGATAAATACCTGGAACCGGTGAGATGATTCTGATTACCGGCAGAGCTGGTTTGGGGGTATCTAAAATGTTTTGAGTTTATATTAAGGTTACTTATTCAACCAGTTCTTGAAATTTCCGGAGCGGTTATAGCTTATGATTATATCATCATCAACCGGAGGATTTAAGGTTATTTTTATCCTGCTTTTTGACAGGATATGAATGTTGTCAATGGAATCAATGTGAACTATATATTTTCGGTTTATCCTGAAAAAAAATTCAGAGTCTAACATTTTTTCCAGGGCATCCAGAGAATGATCAATAGCCACAACTTTATTGGTTTTTGTTTTTATAAAGACACTCTTATCCTGTATGAAAAAGTAACTGATATCCTCGGTATTAACGATTTTTACTTTCTGCCCGACCGTAATAATAAATCTCTTTTTATAAATGTCCTCCTTTTTTACAAAGGATTTGATCAGAGCTTCCATGTTTATTTTAGTTATGTCAACAGGCCTTGTGAGATTTTTGAATTTCTCAACACTCTGAGTTAATTTTTCAATATTGATCGGCTTTAGCAGATAATCGATGCTATTTACCTTAAATGCTTTAATTGCATACTGGTCATAAGCCGTTGTAAAGATGATTGGTGTATTAACCTTTATTTTATCAAATATATTGAAGCTTAAACCATCAGATAAATGAATATCACAAAAGATTAAATCGGCAGTATTATCACCAAGCCAGTTAACAGCATCTCTTATCGTACCAATTTTTGCAACCACTGTTATAGTCTCATCTATCTTATAAAGTAGTTGCTCTAATTTTTGAGCAGCAATCTTTTCATCTTCAATGATTAACACATTCATGGAACAAATATTGACAATTCATAAAATATCATCCGAAAATGGTATCCCTGCAATGAACTCATTTTCATTCTGTTCGAAATAGGGCTTTTTGTTTGACACCAACCTGTATCTTTCGGTTAAATTCTTAAGTCCCATTTTAGGTGAATCCGTGGTATCTGAAAAAAGCTTAAGGTTATTTTTAACAATCAGGAAATCATTCGTGTCGGTAAGTTCTATTCTTAGAGGATATTTATCGGAAATTTCATTATGCTTTATGGCATTTTCTATTAATACCTGTAAAGATAATGGCATGATGTGAGAATTTAATTTGTTTGCATCAATATTTATTGCTACCTGCAGATTTTCACCATATCTTATTCTCTGAAGATAAATGTACGATTTTACAAAATCTAGTTCATCCCGGAGTTCTACCGAATTTAATTCTCTGACATCAAGAACATAGCGATATATTGAAGAGAACTTATTTACAAATTCTACTGCTTTTTCGGGATTTTCCGGAATAAGCTGAGATAGAGTATTCAGACTGTTAAATAAAAAATGAGGATTAACCTGGTTTTTCAGTGTTTCAAACTGAGACCGGATATTCTCTTTCTCGAGTAATACAGTTAGTACAAGGGATTCTTTCCATTTAAAAAAAAGAAATATTCCTTCATAGATCGATGTTGTCAGGAAGGTAATTAACAGAATTGCAACGTGAACCCCCCTCATTTTTTCCCGGTAATTACCTGATACGTCATCGAAAAGCCAGTTAATAAAGTAAACAATTAAGGATAATACTATAGTTAATATCGTGAGGAATAAAATATTAAGTAATAGATGTAGCATGGGACTTTTTTCCCATGGATATCTTTTCCATAAGATAGTTATAATACACCTGCTTGTTTCCCATGAAATAAATGTCAGTGATGTGGAGATGATGATCCATTTGACCAATCCTGAGGAATCTGATTCGGTATAGAAGATAACAGGCATAATTATTCCGATAAAAAGAATACCTGCTATTCTGATAAAAGGATTATCGATATTTTTATATTTACCACTTATTTTTATCATTCTTTAAAATTAATCTTTACGTGTATCAAGTATTTCTCGTGCATATTTTTTGCCCCAGTCGGGATGGATATCACTTTTTAAGTGAAATGTTCCAAATTTCTCTAATGCTCTTTCCAGTAAAGGTAATGCCTTTTCTTTTCCTCCACCCATAAAGGCAGGTGTGTTATACAGATTTACGCCATGCCATAAATAGCTTCTGGGATTTTCAGGATCCAGTTTTTTTGCCTTTTCAAACATTCCGAGACACTCTTTATTGTACTTTAATCCACGGGTCATAGGATCGACATTCATTTTTGCCTGGAGAATAAAGCCTTTCATAACATAAATTTCGGAATTATCCGGAGATAACATATCAGCTTTATTATTTAGCACTTCGGCTTTCTCAACATTCAGATCTTTCAATCCGTCTGATTTTAAAAGGTGACTTATTCGTACATAGCAATAAGCACTATAATAAAATGGCAACCACTCTTTCTGTACGGCATTACCGATTCTTTCAAATTTATTTGCTACCTGTTGTAAAGTCTTATAGTTAGTTGCAGTATCCAAAGTAACAATAGTCTCTTTCATAATCTCAAGATATTGTTTATCCTGAGAGTAAATAGTCAATGCTAGCATATAAAATAGGGCCGTAATAATAATTCTCTTCATGTTTCAGATAACTTTTTGCATAATAAAGACTATTAGTATGTCGAAATGAAGAAGCCTATAAAGAAAGATCTTACACTGGAAGGTCTTATGGGGATCCTGCCGGCATCATCCGGTAAATAATAATATCCGAAAATATGATCCTCTCCCAAAACATTATCAAGTGAGATATAAATTATCGAACTTCTGCCAAAAACATTCAGTAGTTTACTTATATTGAGACTGAGGTTGTTATATGCCGGTGTCAGATCTTTATGGAATTCACTGTCTGGTCTTTGTGGGTTATAATAAGGTCTTCCGGATGAATATGAATATGTAAAGCCGATATTTGAACTGATCTTACTGATCCAATGCTTATAGACAACCGAAACATTGTGTTTTGATACAAAATAAGGTACGGCAGGAACCGGGTAATTCCGATATTCCCTTTTCGTATCAAGGAATGAATATGATATCCAGTAATCAGCATTGGGTATGGTTTTTTCGTCTCGCCAGAAAATATCAATACCCCTGGCATATCCCGATCCCTCATTACTGAAAGCTTTATCCTGTCCGGAAATATCTTTAATCAGATTTCCATATTCTTTATTATATAATTCTATTCTGAATATCCTTTTATTCTTCATTATTTGATAATTTACTATATAGTGAGCAGAATTTTCAAAATCCAGATCATTGCTATAATACAGGAACTCGTTTTCAGGAGATTGATAAAATTTACCATAAGCTAAAGATAACTGGCTGTATTTACCGGTTTTATATGCCAGTGATAAACGGGGAGCTAAGTTCCCCTTTCTTATAAAATCTGAATATTCATACCTTAGTCCCAGTCTCATTCCCAAAGCAGGTGTTACAGACCAGTTACCCTCGAAGAAGCCTGCTGTATAAATATCATTAATCTTTCCGGTTAACATGTCTTTTTGACCGGTGATGTTTTTAAAATGAATTTCTGTACCTGAGAAAAGAGTTATCTCCGGGAGGGAACTGTTTGTGATAATTATTTTTGCCTGGCCCAGCTCTTCATTCTCCGACATATTTGTGCTGTCGATATATGCATGGTCAATATCTTTCGAATATGATGTCCCGATAAACAGTGACCATTTTTCATCATTAAAGAATTTTTTATATGTCGAATTCATATAGAGATTCTTGTTTTTAAGTCTGAAAAGACTTTTGGGGCTTATACTATCTATGTTGTTATATTTCATTGAAAGTTCCGTGCAGGAATAATTTGCATAGAACTTGAGCAGATCATTTTTAGAGATCTTCTGCCGAAAATTTAATGTTATCCCCGTGTTTTCAGGAGATTTTTCCCATTTGGTAAGCTGTTTGAATGTATTATTATAAGGAGCCAGGTTATTATATTCTCCCTTAATATATATGGAAGTGCTTTCCCACCGGTGTACATGAAATAGATTGGTACCATAAGCATGAATACCTCCGCCAGTATTTGTCGAATCAGCAAGGCTGTAACTTTTTAAGGCAAGTATCGAAGAGAGCGCCTGCCCGTATAAAGCAGAATATCCCCCTGTGCTGAAAACAGTTCCCGAGAACATAAAAGGATCAAACCTGCCTCTTTGCTTAACATCAGGCACCGGACTATAATAAGGATTTTGAACTACCATTTCATCAATAAATACTATACTTTCCGTACCTGATCCTCCTCTTACAAATAATCCGTTTGATTCCCCTACTGCCTGAACTCCGGGCAGAGTCTCAATAGCTTTGGTTATATCTCCCGTGGCCCCTGCAGTTGTTCCGATATCCCTCGAACGCATCACTACAGCTCGTTTAATATCACTTGCCTCGAAAGATCCGGCGGTTATTACTACTTCCTGAAATTGTGTGATTTTGGAGGCAAGAATTAAATCGATATAAATATTCTTTTCCTCAATAAATATCTCTTTTTTACAGGATTCATAACCAACAAAAGATCCCACCAGGACCTGTTGACCTTTTTCCGTGGTGAAGAATGAAAATTCTCCCTTATCATTTGCCGTTGTACCATCGTAGCTGCCTCTTAAAGCAACACTTGCAAAAGCCAGAGGTTCACCCTTTTCATCTGTTACCTTTCCGGTTATTTCAACTTTCTGGCAATAAACTGAAAAAGAATAATAGAATATCAATATCGAAATAATAAATA
>CAZOZU010000174.1:2006-5213 GCA_964584355.1 uncultured Rikenellaceae bacterium | reverse complement strand
GTATTTCTTCGAGGCACCTTTCTTTCGCTTCTTAACCACACCTTTTTTTATAACTACATCGTTATCGTAAGTAATATCGTCAACGGTTATTGATCCGAATGAGAGATCTTTTACTTCCATAAGTGATTTCCTCCCATATATATAATTATCATAAAGATAATAAAAAGAATTGCAACATTATTTTTAGTATATTGCTGTAATCCCATTTTAGAACCAGTTAATAGCGACTTATTAACTAAGCAATTATGGTATGATATTTGCATGATGTAATTAACCTGACCTAATTACAAAATGAACCACTCCAGGCTGATAGTAATATCATTGTTGTGTTTTTTGATCTTTTTTCCCGGATGTGAGAAAATGCAAGATCTCGTCAATCAGTATCATTTTCCTACAATTCAGGATCCGTCAATCGCAGCAGATGGATACAGCCTTATCATAGCCACAAGAAAAGATGCTTCAGCTGAAATTTCGCTTTTCTATTTTGATCTTGAATACTTATATAAAGAACGTAATTATATAATATATCCAGATTATTATGAAGTATATCTTTCAGAAAAGACATGTGGCAACTGGCAGATTATCAGAACTTTAGATATTTCATATATAGATAGCAGCTTTATCGTAACCGGATTGGACAATAATGAGATATACTTCCTGTACCTGAAAGAAATATTTATAACTGATGAAAAAACCAAAAACTCAAATGTAGTTACATTCATACCTTCAGAATTTAAACCGGAGTACAGGTTCATTCTCAATGATTACTTTGGCCATGATATATATTCATTCGATATTAACAATAATAATAACAATATAGTATATGCAACAACATTCTATGAATATCAACCAGGTTATGCAGCGGCTTCAATCTTCGTTTCAGAACCGGACAGAGGACCTGATCTGGTAGATGTAGATTGCTGGTTTCCCGACTTCGATAACACAGGTACCCTGATTGCTTACTCATCAAATGAGGATGAAGTATTCGATGGAAACCTAATGCCTGAACATTTAGAAATATATGATAGCAGGACAAACAGGTCTCATCGAATTACATCGGGATATTCTGTAAATAAATACCCGATGTGGTCTCCTGATAATACAACGATTGCCTTTTCGTCATCGACAGAAAGTGACCTGGATCTGCGAATTAAGTTGTTTAATACATCCACAAACAATATAACTGAAATTCAAGATGAACTTAATACAAATCCCGAAATAATTTATTGCAGCCAGGAACATCCTTCATGGTCGGCTGATGGAGAATACATTTACTATACCCATCACTATTATGATAACAATAATATTAATCCAGGGTATTATGATATTTACCGGATCCATGCCGGTTATGGAGAACCTGAGGCTGTCTTTGATTTCAGTGGCATAGAATGTTTACCTGCAGTATCACCTGATAATTCAAAGTTGGCTTTCCTGGCCGATTTAAATGGTACGATCCAGATATGGATTTATAATTTCAATAACAAAAAGTTCAGCCAGCTGTTTGATACAGATGTTTACTATTTATCTGAGACCTGGTCACAAATAAGATGGAAAGATAATAATACAATCCTTTTCACAGGTTTTTCAGAGGAGACAGGACATGAATCTTCCCTGTTTTCAGTCACTGTTGAATAAAATTCCAAAAAAATATTGAAAAATATTTGTGAATTATTTCACAATAGTATATATATGTCCTATATATTAAGTAGGATTTATAGGTTTTAAATTATAATAAAATGAAAAGAACAACCAGAATATTAGTTTTGCTCCTGATGGCCGGAATCTCATTTCTAGCTGAGGGTCAAACATTTGTGCTATCAGATAATGAAACCTTAATGGTTATAAAGGGTACATCCACACTTCACGACTGGCAGATGGATCTGACCTCATTTAATTCAGGATTTCATCTTGATCAGGATGGTTCGGTAATAGAAGGATTCAATAATGTCACTTTCAAATGTAAAGCAACAGACATTAAAAGTGAAAGTTCCCTGATGGATAAAAAAGCATATGATGCACTTAAAGCCGACGATTATCCTTTTATTACATATACCGGGATATCTGTAACCGGACTGGTAACCGATGGGAAGAAATTTACAGGAAACCTTACCGGGAAACTTAATATAGCCGGTAAAACTAAAGATGTTATAATTCCTTTTAAAGGTTCTTTTTCTGACAACAAGACAATTACTATAAATGCCGAGACTAATCTTGCCATGAGCAGTTTCAGCATCACTGCTCCTACAGCAATGCTGGGGGCACTTAAGACCGGAGATGAGATTACAGTTTCATTTTCCCTTCAATTTGTTCAAAAGAACACACCTGTAGTCGCAATATATTGATAATTAGATAAATAACTATTCGTAATTTAGAAAATACAATCATCTATGCACTAATAACTTCCACAGTTATCTATGGGCAGCAATTCGAAGAGTCTGTTGCAAACACTGAGCTGACAGATTATCCGAAAGTAAGGATAGGAGCTGATTTTGCTATGCAATTCCAGGCTCTTGATCAACATGCTGATACTGCCCGTCTGATACCACTTGGTAAAGGTATAAATCTGCCCACAGCAAACTTTGTTATTAATGCCGCTCTAGCAGATGGAATTGAGGTTAACCTCACAACATATCTTTCATCCCGCCATCATAACGAAGCATGGGTTAAGGGGGGGGTATCTTCTGATTGACAGGCTTCCATTCCTAAATTCAGCAGCATTAGACAAAGCCATGGAGTTACTCACCTATAAAGTAGGTGTTATGGAACTGAATTACGGTGATGCACATTTCAGGAGGACCGATAACGGCAATGCTATCAAGAATCCTTTCGTAGGTAATCATATCATTGATGCATTTACCACTGCACCTGCCCTGGAGGTTCTAATCAGAAAAAGTGGCATCCTGGTTATATTATTTATACTTATTTTCCTGCCATTAACAGGTTTTAAAACTGATGATGTTGTACCTGACGGTAAGGTGAAGACCAATGGGTTCATATATATAAGTGTGGAATCAAATGTGAACAGGATCTTCTTCACTTATCCTTTCAATGAGATTAATATTGAGAATAAGAATTCGCACGGTGGCAAATTATCGGAAACAGCAAGTATCGATGTTCCTGTCAGGGATTTCAGATGTCCCAACAAAACTGCTTTGAGTGATTTCCTGGATCTTCTTAAAGCTGACCAGTATCCATACCTTTCAATTA
>CAZOZU010000174.1:0-1996 GCA_964584355.1 uncultured Rikenellaceae bacterium | reverse complement strand
AAAAAATGTGACTATCACTGTTGCCGGAATATCAAAGGAATATGATATAGATAGCAGGATTGAAAAAGGAAATTCCGATGATCATTTTCTTGTTGGAACGGTAAAGATCAGTCTTACTGACATGGGAATGGAGCCACCGGAAAAAATTTTCGGACTGTTAAAGGTAAAAGATGAAGTAATTGTTAAATTTGGAATCAGTTTAAAAGAGTACAACCTGGCTGTTAACAATTATAACTATTGAAATTCAATACTAAAATAAGGTATGGACTCAGGGCAATCCTGGAGATTGCCCTGGAAGAATCTGATAATGGTGTTTTCCAGAAAGATATTGCACAACGCCAGAAGATATCCATTAAATATCTGGATAATATTATCGCTTCCCTTAAAACGGCAGGACTGATAATAAATATCAAAGGCAAGAAAAGCGGTTATAAGCTTACACGCAAACCTGAACAGATAAAGGTTATGGATGTTTATAAAGCTTTTGAACCCGGGATTGCAGTGGTTGACTGCATGAATGATATGTATTTTTGTGAACGCGCTCTGAATTGCGGTGTCAAAGAGTTCTGGGATGGACTGAATACCCTTATAAGCGATTATCTGGATTCTTATACTCTTGAGGATCTGATCAGGGAACACAGGAAAAAAGAGTGATTTAATCTATACCCTAAAGAGATCTGTTGTAAGATATTTCTCTCCCCTGTCGGGAAAAATTACCACAATCACCCCCGATTCAATTTTTTCAGCGATTTTAATTGCAGCATACATGGCAGCACCGCTGCTCATACCAACAAAGATACCCTCTTGTCTTACTATATGCCGTGTCATCTCAAAAGCTTCGTCAGTTTCAACCATTATTGTCTCATCAATAGCTGAAGGATCATATATTGATGGTACAATAGCCTCTTCCATGTTTTTCAGTCCCTGTATATAATGGCCTTTGACAGGATGGGCACAGACAATTTTTATTTTCGGATTGTTTTCCCTGAGGGCCTTCCCTACTCCCATAATTGTACCTGATGTACCAATTGATGAGACAAAATAGTCAATTCTCCCGTTTGTCTGTTTCCATATCTCCTCCCCCGTCGTTTTGTAATGAGCCATTTTATTATATCTGTTTGAGAACTGGTCTGGCATAAAATATTTATCAGGATTTGCTTCAATAAGTTCTCTTGCCCTGGTTATAGCACCGTCAGTTCCCAGTTCTGCATCTGTTAAAGTGACTTTTGCACCGAATGACTCTATCATTTTTATCCTTTCGGAAGATACTGCACTGCTCATAACTATCTCAACATCATATCCTTTT
This sequence comes from uncultured Rikenellaceae bacterium, assembly GCA_964584355.1. Taxonomy (GTDB): domain Bacteria; phylum Bacteroidota; class Bacteroidia; order Bacteroidales; family VadinHA17; genus LD21. The sequence goes on along the minus strand of CAZOZU010000174.1, from coordinate 690 downwards.
ACCACTCCTATCATTGCTAATCCAATACCGGTATTTCCCGATGTCGGTTCAATGATTGTCTTCCCTTTTACCAGTGTACCTTCAGCCTCTGCCTGCTGGATCATCTTCAGGGCGATCCTGTCTTTTATGCTTCCTGTGGGATTACTGCCTTCTATCTTGGCACATATAGTAACGTTTTTATTGGGATGCAGATTATTGATTCTCAGAAGAGGTGTATTACCGATGGTCTGAAGGATATTTTCGTATATCATAATATCTGTTTGCTAAAAATATATTCCAGGCAAAGATATGTTATTGATATAAATGTTTTAACACAGCCCCCCGATAGCTATGTAATTCTTAATAATTCAAGTATCATCTCTCTACTTTTTCTACAAGAGCGTATTAATTTTCACTTTTATTTTAGCTCTATTTCCACCTATAATAAATCTAGCACAGATGAATAATCATTTATGTAATTATAATAAGAAGCCGAAGAGCCTGCCCCGCCTTGCGGGGCTTCAAACACTTTAACATTGCTTAACCTCAGATCAGGATGTTTAAAAAGAATAGGAAGTGAAAAAACCTCTTTAATCTTCAGCTATATAATGGCTTGTCAGAACATCTAATAATTTTCCGCCGAAAGCTTTATCAATCTCTTCCAGACTCCTTAATCCAAAAATGAGAGCTATTGCAATGGGATTGCACCGG
>CAZOZU010000173.1:0-5229 GCA_964584355.1 uncultured Rikenellaceae bacterium | reverse complement strand
CCACGCTCTCTTTCCTGCGTACTCCTTCGTTGTCGATCTCAGCTTTTTCATTGGCAGTAATACTCTCCATTATTCCGATCGATAATCCTTTTCTTGTCTTTCCTGAAAGTTTTGCAGCACCCAAAATGGTTGTTGCATCCGGAATATCAACATATTCTCCTTCAGTAACTGAAGGATAGTATTGAGGATACCGCCCTATTCTCCTGGAATAGAACAGGTTATCGGATTGCATATTATGTATCGTTATAGATCGGCTTGGAGTAAACTGGTATATATTTTTACCCTCGATAAAGAAGGGCCGGCGTTCAGAGAAATATGTTTCAAAAGCAGTCAGGTTCACTTCTGACGGATCAGCTTCAACCTGTCCGAAATCGGGATTAATAGTAAAGTCAAGAGTCAGATCATTTGTTATTCCGATCTTTCCATCAAGCCCTGCCGAATACCCGCCGGATTTCCCGTCAAGAAAAGGGTTCTCTTCTTCCTGTTCAAACCTTTCAAGTTTTGCAACAGTATAAGGCATAAGCTCAATCGTTCTCTTGGGTTTGATGTTCCTTATACCATGCAATTCACCAAAAAGATGGACATAGCCAGGTGCTCCTTTGGGAATATACTGCCACCGCGACCTCTCCTCCAGACGCCAGATATGTCTCATAAGCTGAATACCCCATACCTGTTTCTCTTTTTTACCGAACCTGAGCTGGCTGAAGGGTATCTTCATCTCGGCTATCCAGCCCTGGTCATCTATTGAAGTTTCAAGATACCATATCGGATCCCAGCTGTCATCCCAGTTATTTCCATTCTGTGTTATCGCTTCATCACCCTTTGCACCTGATGCCATGGCACTGAACGAAAAAGCAGTCTGCTTATCGAAATAACTGTCAATATTTATTTCAACCATATCACCGGTGAAATTATCCCTTCGGGTCATGATCCTGCTAATCTTGTCAGCCTCTGTATCCTTAGCCCTTATAAGTACATAGAGATAATCATTATCATACAGTATCTTAAAGGAAGTCTCCTGTGAAGGTGGTTTATTCTCCTCCGGATGCATCTGGATAAAATCTTCTCCCCATTCAACAAGATTCCAGCATTCATCATCCATCAGACCGTCTATTGCTGGAGCTGTTTGAGTAAACGCGGTTGTATATATTTTTTTTGGAATGGTATCCTGGGAATACATACCTGAAGTAAATAGCATGATTATCATGCATATAAAAATCTGCTTCGGATTATTGATTTTCATCAGAAGTAAGGTTAAAAGAAAGAGTAACTACATCTAAAAGACACATAAAATGAGAGAATGATGCATCAGGATAACCGTTTAATATTTTTTTTCATGACTGCCCACCGGCAATTCTGTTCCATTCCCAATTGAATATCATTTCACTTTCAGTCAGATCGCCTGAAAAAGATATCCCCGCTTATAGTTTCAAGAGTAACGGGGGAACCTCCGTTGTTGAGATCCTCCTTAATAACAGTTGGGATACCTGCCGCGTGACGCTCACTGGCAAGTTTATGATCAGTATAGATTGTTCCTGTTATCGTCGAGAATTTAATGTCAGCCTTTCTGTCAGAAGATGCTGCCATGTCAATAAATCCACTTATCGATTTCACCCTTATTTCATCAGTTATTCCATCAATTGTAATATTGCCGTTGATGGTCTCTACATTAATAGTAATCCTCTCAGGTAAATATATCTCCCAGAAAATATCTGTCTCTGTACAACAATTATTTCTGCCCCTGAAATAGTTGTCTTTGAATTTACCATTTATTACCAATGACTTCCCGCTTTCGTCAAATGAGATCACATAACCCTCGTTATCCTCATTGTCATTAATATTTACTGATGCTTTTGCGAAAACCTCATTCTTATTCCAGGTATGAAGATTTAAAGAGTCGGCGATCTGTATATTTATCTCCACGGATTCTTTTCCTGAAAAGTCGAAATGCTTTTCTGTTATCTCCTGTGCTTTGACTGAAGCAAAGCACAGGATGCCTATAATTATGATTGAAATCTTTTTCATGACTAATAAAATTTTGGATTATCCTGATCATTTTCCCTTGCGGAGGTAAATATTGCCACTTACTGTAACCAAATTGAATTTTGAACCGCCTCCGTTAAGTGAATATGTCAGTTTATTTCCTCCGACTCTTTTCAGATCTCTATCCATCTCGGTGAAATCGAAATCCGAGTAAAATCCACCGGTTATAGTCCTCATTTCAAGATTTAATGCTGTATTTTCCGGAATAGATATATCTATATCACCACTAACAGAGTTGATTGAGAATGGTGTATTGGCAGCAGTGTTTTTGCAGACAATATCAATATCGCCGGATATGGTTGACAGGACCAGCGGTCCGCTAACATTTTCGAGTGTAATATCGTGACAATTCTGTATTTCAATCTCGTTTTTCATATTCGTGATTGTAATGTTAGTTGAATTTTCACAACCACTTTGCATTTCAAGAGCAAGGTTTTCAGGTACCTTGAAACTGTATTCTGCACTCCTGGCAAATGAAAGCAGACAGGAAACGAGTATCTGGTTACCGTTCTTTTCGACATCAAGACCTATTCCGGTGTTATCGGTACCGCCCGGATATACGGGTTTCAATCCTTTGGCTCTTTCCGGCGGTTCAAAATCCTTAGAGGATGATGTGATAATTATCTCATTTCCGCTATAACCTTCAATGGGTAGATCTCCACTGAAGTTACTGAGAATAAGCTTGTTCTCCTTAGTGTTCTGAACCGGAATTTTGTATTCCTGTGCCCATGCAGGACCGGTAAAGAAGAACAAAATCAGGGCTGATAAGCAAATTTTCAATGTTTTCATGGTTTTGAATTAATGTTTATAATATATTATTACATATTCTGTAACCTGTCGCGACATATCTGAAATTGAATTCAATTTTCTTTTTTCAGATTAGAAGTTTAAGGCTGTTTTCTGCTACACTTTTTACTTCATCCAGAGTATTTTCATCAGCAATAATATTTTGTATCGGTTTAACCGCACTTTTTTCCCTTCTCTCAACCAGGATATTTATCAATGTGACCTGTAATATCGGATCACTCTGTAGTGAAAGTGATCTTACCAGTGAGTCACTGACTGATTGTTGATCAACATATTTAGAAAGCGCATAAGCTGCTGCCATCCTTACATTTACGTTTTTATCAGTGTTTAGTGTCTTAACAAGGACCTCTATAACATTTTCATCAGGTATGTTAAGATCATCGGCATAGCCGAGAGCCTGAATCCTGTAACTTGAGGATTCTTCTTTCAACATTGTAAACATTGCTGCTTTTTTCAATGTCGTCACCTCTGATCTGAGTTGTTCCATCTGAACCTGTCGTGAATTAGTGAATCCCGAATGAATAAGTATTCCTATTAATGTTCCGGTAATAAGGAGTGCAAAGCCTGCCGCAATCCTGAAAAAGATATGGTTATACCAAGGAAGTAATTCTCTTTGCACTCCTTCGGGTCCGGTACTTTTGTTTTTCCTGATTTCATTATGCAGCATGTGATAGAAATTGATTCGCAGTGAATCATCGGGTTCTATTTCCTTTGTCCCGGCAATAATCTTCATCACCTCCTGCAGATCGCGAAATTCATCGAGACATCTTTCACATGTCTCAAGGTGTTTCTCAATTTCAAGATTGCTTTCTTTATCCAGCTTACCATCCAGATAATCAAGGATTTTATCTTCCAGTTCATCACATTTCATGTCGTGTCGTTTTTAACTTTGTTTGAAATAAACACATCTTAATTGCCGGATAGCCCTGTATATTGCCACCTTGATGGCAGGAACTGATTGATTGACGATTGGGGATATTTCTTCATATTTCAGTCTCTGGTAGCGGCTCAATATTATCAGTTCCCTTTGATCATCGTTTAGTGTCATAAGAGCTGTTTCAAGTTTATCAAAATCTTCTTCTTCATAGCTATCAGTGGTTTCGGCAACATCAGAAGGGAATAAGCCGCTGGTCACAAAAAGATCGCCTTCTCTTTTTTCCCTGTTGCGGTAGTCACTGTGCAGGTTCCTGGCTATCTGATAGATCCATGATTTAACACAGGCACCATCTTTATATGTGTGCCGGTACCTTATCATCCTGTAAAACAGATTCTGGGTCATATCCTGGCTTATATCTCTGCCAAGACCCATCCTGAAAAAGAAATTGTAAAGCTTATGGTGATACCTCTCAAACAACAGTGACATTTCAGAAAGGTTACCCTCCTTCACTTTCTCCATTATCGTTTCATCAGGAATATTCTGCACGGTTTATACTTTCTTTTTACTATGGTTACCTGTAAAGTTACAAATGGTTACAAAAAAATCCGGAAAAATATTCCGGATCATAGAATAATACTCAAATACCTTATCATCGTTACGCCCTAATTCATCCCACACATCAACGCACTCTCCCATGTGGGAGTAAGGCTCTCAAATGTAACAGGCTCTTCAGAAGGTTCAAAAAGATAATAAGCCGCCCTGTTTACAGCAATACCAGGTTTCTTCGAACAGAAAGGACACCTGTATGTTCTTTTAAAATATTTATTTCCTGAAATCTCAGCATCATGTGGTGAACTGAAATTTCCCAGAGAAATTATTTTACCGGGATCCGGTAAAAAGGGGCACTTTTTACTGTGTATCATATGGTATCCAGCAAGCCCCCGCTTCACACAAATGAAATATTCTTTACGCATATCAGTATATTTTGACAAATCACATTTTGAGGTTTTATCTATTTTCTTCCTAAATTGTTACCTGTTTTTTTAAACTTTTTTCAGTTCAGCCTTGAAAATATTTAAAAAGTCATCCGGAAGAAAAAAATATTTGCCATCTAATATCATGTATTACAGTGCTTTAATAACAAAACGGCATTTGTCTCGCATATTTTTCTTTTTTTTTGTGGTAACAATTCAGTGTCTATCTATATAAACCTGCAAAAAGTAATCTTAAAATTAAAAATCATGGTAAGAACAATCAGAACTAAAATGGCAAAAAGAAATTTTGATGAACTCATCTCCAAACTATCAGAAAACGAAATACTTAACATCAAAGCAATGAGCTGCGTAAGAGGTGGCGACGGAGAAGCAGGGGGAGGTGAACCAATTATTATTCCTCCACAGGAATAGAGAATCTGCTTCAGCACAGATATTCTCCCTTAATGCAGAGCATCCGTACAACAATGGATGCTCTTTTTTTTTCTTATATTATTTTTTTTTAATTTT
>CAZOZU010000172.1:0-5251 GCA_964584355.1 uncultured Rikenellaceae bacterium | reverse complement strand
CCAACCCTTTCAGATGCTTATGCATACAGAGGTGTTTACTACTTTGAGAAAGGCCAGAGACAAAAAGCTACTGATGACCTGGAAAAAGCTATCAGCATTTCTCCTAATAATTCCGTTGGATACACTTGGTTGGGGTCGAAATATTATCAATACAGGGATTATATAAATGCACTGATAAATCTCAGGAAAGCTGAAAAACTGGAAAGATCGGATGAGAATTTAGCGGCAATATATTATTTTTATTTTACTATTTATATGTCTGTCGGAGATTTTCAAAAGGCAGAATTATATCTTAATAAATTCAAATTTTTAGATGTAACGTCCTTCAGTTTTGAGGATTGGATGCTTTCATTTCAGGGTAAATGGGAAGAAATTCTTGCTGCAGATGAAAAGAACACACAAGCTTTGCTTGCTCTTGGCAGAATTCAGGAAGCTGAGGATGTCATCAGGTCAGAAATAAGTGTCTCAGAACGAAATATAAATAATGCACACCGTGTTGGAATTGTTTTTTGGATGAATGGTAAGAAAGAGGAAGCAATGAGATTTTTCGACATGCAGATAGAGTTCTGTAATGAAAGTATAAGGAATAAGGACCCTTACGGAATTGGGAATGCAGCTTATGACCTGGCAGGTGTTTATGCCGCACTTGGTAACAAAGAAGAAGCATATAAGTGGCTCAGGGAATATGAAAAACATGGATTCAATAGTGGTATTCACGAATATATCAAAGTAGACATAATGTTTGATAATCTCAGGGATGATGAAGAATTCAAAGAGATTGTCAAAAGAGCAAATGATAAGGCTGATGAGATCAGGGCAAGGATTGATGAGATGGAGGAGAGGGGGGAGCTGTGAAGAAGTCCTCCTTCGTCCTGAAGACTCGGGACTACGGAGGACGGAGGAGAATGGGAGCCTCCTTCGTCAAGACTACGGAGGCCGGGGGAGTGCGGGAGTGCGGGAGTGTGAGAGGGGGTGAAAGAAGTCTCAGTCTATAGGAGATGATAGTAGTTGCGTTGCATGCAACGCAACTACCGGGATATCCCTATAATTCTTTCAGCTTAACATTCCTGTACCACACCTTTGTTCCGTGATTCTGGAGCGATATATGCCCTTCATCATATTTGCCATAGTCCGGGTAATCCGCCCATTTACCGCTGTTACGCAGCTCAATCCATTCAGGTGAATTTTTGGTGTACTGTACTGTAATCTCGCCATTTAGTATGAAGGTCACATCGTTACCATCAACAATTATCAGTGCCTGGTTCCAATCACCAACCGGTTTATATGGCTTAACCATTGGCGGATGCATTGCATAGTTGGCACCGCAGATCTGCCAATTCTCAAGCTGTCCCGGATATCCATCCATGTCAATAACCTGGAATTCAGGGCCTGTCTCATAAGGAAACTTATACAAAGTATCCTCTGCAATCTGGAAGATGATGCCGCTGTTAGCGCCTTCTGTAACTTTAAACTCAGTATAAAATGCAAAGCTCTTATAACTTTTATCTGTTATTATATCCTGGCTTTCAGCACCACCTGTTGTATTCATGGTGAGTGCTTCATCCTCGATTGTCCAGCAATCGGGAAATTCAGTCATGTTATATCCGCGCCAGCCTGTTGTATTTGTGCCGTCAAACAGGAGCTGCCAGCCAGCCCTGGCCTCTTTTTTTGTCAGAGTGTTTGGAGCGGCTGCATTGTCAATCTCATTAAAAAGTTCTATCGGATCCGTTGTCGGCTCATAAGAGCAGGAATAAACAAGGATCATCAAAATACCTGTGATAGTTTTAATAATTGTTTTTGCCATTTCGTATTTAAGTTTTTTCTGGTTAGTAATAATTATCTGATAAAGATAAATGAAACAGATATCATTTTCCATATATCCTTTCTTGTTTATTTTTCCTTTTTGTTAATTTTGGTATGAATGAAAAAAACGGGTATACTAATGGAGGCCATCTCAAAAGCCTCCTTGCTTTCTTCTGCCCCTAAATCCCCTAAAGGGGACTTGCAGATTATCAAATATATACAGAATCCCGCTTTAGGGGGCAGGGGGCAAAAAAAAAGCTTTTGAGACACCCTCGAAGGGTTAGGGTTAAATAGACCAGTTTCAGATATTATTAGCTTTGAGATATTAAATATCAATAAATTAAAATCAAATCCAGTTTAACTAACCTGTAAATTTTTATTATCCTATGAAAACCAAAACCGGCATAATCCTCGGATTAATGATGTTCCTGCAGTACTATGTATGGGGCTCATGGTATGTTACAATGGGGACATATATGACCACTAACCTCGGATCCTCCGGGATCCAGATAGGGGCAGCTTACAGTGCCCTTGCAATAGCAACTATGATTTCACCTTTTTTTGTCGGAATGATAGCCGACCGTTTTTTTGCAGCCCAGCGACTAATGGGAATATTACACATTCTCGGTGGAGCTTTGCTCTTTCTGGCATCACGTGTAACAATGAACGGACCTTTTTACTGGGTAATGCTCCTTTATTCACTGGCCTATATGCCTACAATAGCTCTGTCGAACAGTGTGGCATTCAGACAAATGAGCGATCCGGGCAAACAATTCCCACTGGTCAGGGTTTTTGGAACAGTCGGATGGGTTGTAGCAGGTTTTATGATTGCTGTTCTTGGTATTGAAAAGACACCCGGAACATTTTATATGGCAGCTATCATATCTGTTATCCTGGGCTTTTTCAGCTTTGTACTTCCCAGTACTCCTCCACTGGCTACCACACCGTCAACAGCCAAATCGGTTATGGGAGTAGATGCTTTTATACTCTTCAGGGATAAGCCATACCTGATATTTTTCATCGCAGCCATTTTCGTGTGTATTCCCCTGTCATTCTATTTTGGTTTTGCCAATCTGTTCCTTAACCAGTCGGGAATGGAAAATGCTGCAGGTAACATGGTTATGGGTCAGATATCAGAGGCTCTTTTTATTCTCGCTATTCCCTTGTTATTCAATAGGATAGGAGTGAAGAAAATGCTCCTTATAGGTATGACGGCATGGATACTGAGGTACATCTGTTTTGCATTTGGAAACATGGGACCGAATGTATGGATGTTGTATACCGGTATAATACTCCATGGTGTATGTTACGATTTCTTCTTCGTAACAGGATATATGTATACAGAGAAGAAATCGAATGAGAGGATCAAAAATGCGGCACAGGGACTCTTTACATTTGTTACCTATGGACTGGGAATGTTCATAGGAACCTGGTTCTCGGGTTTTGTTACGAATGCCTATTCAGTAAACCAGGTTTACCAGTGGCAGAAGATATGGTTTGTCCCTGCATATATAGCCGTTGCCGTTCTGATATGCTTCATTTTCTTCTTCAAGGAGAAGAGAGAGATCAAAATTGTGAAATAGACTATTATGATTCATTTTATAAGGGGATGTTTCATCCTGCTGCTGATTTCTGTTACAGCATGTCAGAGGCAGACCGGATCAGACAGGAGGCTATTTCTTACACAGCTCAGGGATGGATTATGGAAGATGGATAGAGAAAATACCATATCGGCTGTTGAGTCATTCAACGGGATGCATGCATTTGTCTTTGGAGAATTTAATGTAAACGGCTCTCTGCATATTGATAATGACGAGGATAGGGGGAAGCAATATATCATATTTCACAAGGAAGCTCCTGAAGTAATTGAATTCAGATATGCTGTTTCGTTTATCTCAGAGGAACAGGCTCGTGAAAATCTTACTGCTGAAATGCGGGAATGGTCTTTTGAGAAAGTGAAGGATAATGCCAGGGGGAATGGGAAAATGTTATAAACAGGATACATATCGAAGGCGGGTCAGATGAACAGAAACGTACCTTTTTTACGGCATTGTATCGCTGTTATGAAAGGATGGTCAACATAACCGAGGGAGGAAGATATTACAGTAATTATGACGGGAAAGTGCATGAAACCACTGAAGATTTTTATGTTGACGACTGGATATGGGATACTTACCTTGCTCTACATCCACTGCGTATTATTCTCGATCCGGAAAAGGAATCAGATATGATCCGGTCTTATATCTCAATGTATGAACAGAGTGGATGGCTGCCGATATTCCCTGTCCTTTGGGGTGATAATCCCTGCATGAACGGATTCCATTCCACTATCATGATCTTTGATGCATACAGGAAAGGTATCAGGGACTTTAATGTCGAAACAGCTTATGAAGGGATGAAGAAGAATGCCGATGAGGCAACAATGCTTCCCTGGAGAAATAGTCCTTCATGTATACTGAATGACTTCTACCGTACAAAGGGCTGGTATCCCGCACTTCAACCGGGTGAAAAGGAGACTGTTCCACAGGTTCATCCGTGGGAGAGAAGGCAATCAGTAGCACTTACCCTCGGGCACAGCTACGACGACTGGGCACTGGCGCAGATGGCTAAAGAGCTCGGTAAAGAAGTTGATTGCCAGGAATATATGGAAAGATCGGGGTATTACAGGAATCTTTGGTGGGATGAGAGAGACTTTTTTATGCCAAAAGATGAAAATGGTAACTGGATAGATATTGATCCAATATTTGATGGTGGTATGGGAGGTCGCGATTATTATGATGAGAATAACGGATGGACATACCTCTGGCAGGTACAGCATGATTTGCCAGGGCTTATGGAATTAATGGGAGGGAAGGAAGAATTTGAGAAGCGTCTTGATCAGTTGTTCAGGGAGGATCTTGAGAGAAGTAAATATGAGATGTGGGCGAAGTTCCCTGATTTTTCAGGCATAGTTGGACAGTTCAGCATGGGCAATGAACCCTCCTTTCACATACCATACCTTTATAATCTTACGGATTCGCCATGGAAGACTCAGAAAAAAATACGGATGCTTCTCGATACCTGGTTTCCGGACAATATTTTCGGTATTCCCGGTGATGAAGATGGAGGAGGGATGTCGGCATTCATTGTATTTTCAGCAATGGGATTCTATCCTCTCGTACCCGGTTTGCCGGTATATACTATCGGAAGCCCTCTTTTTGAAAAGGTTACTATTGATCTGCCTTCGGGTAAGAAATTCATAATAGAGGCACCCGGAGGTACGGAAAAGAACAAGTATATACAGAAAGCCTGGCTTAACGGGAAACCACTGGATACTCCCTGGTTCACCCATGATGATCTTGTAAACGGCGGGACACTGAAGCTTGAGATGGGTCCATTGCCTGATAAAACCTGGGGACAAGGCAGTGATATAAACTGTGCTGGCACGGATTTGCAATCCGTGCCTTGA